>LKPX01000055.1 GCA_001443525.1 Desulfobacteraceae bacterium RAAP-1
TTGACGGCTTCGTAAAAAGTCCGCATGCTGCGTTGCGCCGCATCCTTCGTCATTGCAGCGTACCACAAGTACGCTTCATTCCTCAGGATTTGCGCGCCTTGCCTGCGAACTTTTTACGAAGCCGTCTAAAAATCGACTTTTTACGAGAGCATCAGGATTGATGCACCCAAAATCTTTATATTGAAAGCATTCGAATGCGGTTATGGATGAACCGGGTGCAAGTTCCAGACATCGCGTGCGTATTCGTGGATGGTTCTGTCACTGGAAAATTTGCCGATCCGGGCGACATTCAGAATGGATTTCCGGTTCCACAGCGATATTTGTTGATACTCTTGCCCAATTCGTTCATGCGTCTGACAGTAGGACGGAAAATCGGCGATATGAAAGTAAGGGTCTCCCTTTTCAAGCAGCAGATGATATATCCAGCGAAATAATCCGGGTTCATGCGGGCAGAAGCGATTGTCCCAGAAAGCATCCATTACTCTGCGGATACTGTCGTCCTGATGGTAGTTGTCTAATGGCCGGTATGCCCCGGATCGTTTCTTTTCGAGAATTTCGGCGGTTTTTAAGCCGAATATATAGATGTTGTCCGCACCGAATTCTTCCTGCATTTCCACATTGGCGCCATCTAAAGTGCCGATGGTCAGTGCACCGTTCAGAGCGAATTTCATATTTCCTGTGCCGGAGGCTTCTGTGCCGGCGGTGGATATCTGTTCGCTGAGTTCCGCCGCCGGAATCATCTTTTCCGCAAGCGACACGCGGTAATCCGGAATAAATACCACTTTCAGGTTGTCATGTACGCGGCGATCCTTGTTGATGACATTTCCGACATTGTGAATTAGTTTGATGATCTGTTTGGCGGCCCAGTATCCCGGAGCAGCCTTTCCGGCGAAAATGCAGGTTTTAGGAACGACAGGCGTTACGCCGTCCTCGACGATGCGGAAATATTCGTGGACAATGCGCATGACATTCAGCAATTGGCGTTTGTATTCGTGTATCCGCTTGGCATGGATGTCAAACATGGATTGGGGATTGATCTTGATGTGTGTGGTGTCATAGATGGTCTGAATCAGACGTTCCTTGTTGACCTGTTTGATTTTCCGGAACTGGCTGATACATACGGGATCATCGGCGTAGGGTTCCAGATCGCGCAGCTTGCCCAAATCCGTAATCCAGGTATTGCCGACAACTTCCGTCAACAGATCGGACAGCAGCGGATTGGATTTTAACAGCCAGCGCCGCGGGGTGATACCGTTGGTTTTGTTGTTAAACCGCTCAGGCCATCTGGCATAAAAATCCGGAACGAGCGATGTTTTGACCAGTTCCGTATGAAGGGCGGAAACACCGTTGATCGAATGAGAGCCCACAATGGCCAGATGCGCCATGCGTACCTGTTTTTCCGGTTCTTCCTCGATCAGTGACATCCGTCTCAGTCGATCTGTGTCGTCTGGCCAGAGTTCCGTAATGTCATCCAGAAAGCGCCGGTTGATTTCAAAAATGATCTGTAAATGTCTGGGCAGCACGTGTTCAAAGAGACTGACCGGCCATTTTTCAAGGGCTTCGGCAAGAAGCGTATGGTTGGTGTACGCCAGGGTTTTTTGGGTGATGTTCCAGGCCGTATCCCAGTCAACAGACTCTTCATCGATCAGAATTCGCATCAGTTCGGCGACGGTCAGGGCAGGGTGAGTGTCGTTCATCTGAATATTGACACAGTCCGGAAACGCATCAAAGCTTTCGTGGGTTTTAAGATAACGTCGGGTGATGTCTCGCAGGGAGCAGGCTACCAGAAAATATTCCTGGACAAGCCGCAATTCTTTTCCGAATACTACTGTGTCACTGGGGTAGAGAATCTTGGATACGGTTTCGGATGCGATTTTCTGTTCGACAGCTCTGAAATAATCGCCGGCATTGAAAATCTGAATATCAAAGTCAGAAGACGGTTTGGCGGCGTACAGGCGCAGATAGTTGACCGTGGCGCCGCCATAGCCCGCTATCGGGATGTCATGCGGAACGCCGACAAGCACCCGCCAGTCCATCCACATGGGATTGTAGGTGCCGTTCAGATCTACGCCATGTTCGATGCGTCCGTACAGCGGAATGATGCAGGATTCATCCTTGCGTTCGATCTGGAGCGGCCCGGCCTTGGAAAGCCAGTGATCCGGTTTTTCTTTCTGGTATCCATTGTTGATTTCCTGCCTGAAGAGCCCATACTCATAATGAATGCCATAGCCGAATCCCGGATAATCCAGCGTTGCCAAAGAATCCAGAAAACATGCGGCCAAGCGTCCCAGGCCACCGTTGCCGAGAGCGGCGTCGGTTTCCTGTTCACGAACCTCTTCAATATCGATCCCCAGCTCCGACAGTGCTGTGCAGCAGGCGTCAAATATGCCCAGATTGATTAAATTGGTGCCCAATGAACGGCCGATCAAAAATTCCATGGACAGATAATAAAGCCGTTTGGCATTGGCTTTTTGATATCTGGCTTCTGTCTGAAGCAGCTTTTCGAGAAGCCGGTCGCGTACCGCCAGCGTCAGAGCCTGATAGATATCCCGGGTGTTTTTGTCGCTGAATTCCTTGCCGATGGTGTATCTCAAATGCCTCAGCAGGGAATCTTTCAGGCTGTACGGGTCATTGTTTAGTGGTGTCGGAGTATTGCAGTTTTTCGCCATGATTGCGCCTCGTGTAGTGGCCGATTAGGAATGAGCGTTTGACAATCCCGGTGATTTCTTACCACTTCATGAATTCTGTTGTCAAAATATATTGACAGCAATGCGAATGTCCATACGGGCGCCTGCAAGTGTCCTTATTGGTTTTCCTTGACACAACACGGATTTGCGATTAAAGTTTTTGACTTAAATATCAACTATCTCTGATGATGGAGGATTGAATGGACTACAAAAAAACACTGAACCTGCCTGTAACCGGCTTCCCGATGAAAGCCAATCTGGCCCAGCGGGAGCCGGAACAGATCAAACGCTGGAATGAAATCCGTCTGTATGATACCATCCGGAAAGCTTCCAGTGGGCGGGAGCAGTTTATTCTTCATGACGGCCCGCCTTACGCCAACGGCCATATTCATATCGGAACCGCGCTCAATAAGATACTGAAGGACATTATCGTTCGCTCCCGCCAGATGGCGGGTTTTGACGCTGCTTATGTGCCTGGCTGGGACTGTCACGGGCTTCCCATCGAACACAATGTGGACAAGGAGCTGGGCGAGAAGAAAAAAACCATGTCTCAGGCGGATATCCGCCGGCAGTGCCGCAGTTATGCCGAAAGATTCATCGATATTCAGCGTGAGGAATTCAAGCGCCTGGGTGTGATGGGTGAATGGGAAGATCCGTATCTGACCATGAATTACACCTACGAAGCCATCATCGCTCGGGAATGCCTGAAGTTTGCGCTGGCAGACAATCTGGTTCGCAGCAAAAAGCCCATTCACTGGTGCTGTCAGTGCCAGACTGCCTTGGCGGAGGCTGAAATCGAATATCAGGATGAATCTTCGCCGTCCGTTTATGTCAAATTCCAGGTGAAATCAGAGATGGAAGCGCTGGCGGGTTATGCGGCATATGTCGTCATCTGGACCACAACGCCCTGGACGCTCCCGGCGAACCTGGCGATTGCGCTGCATCCGGATTTTGTCTATGCCGCCGTGAAAATATCCGATACGGATGTATATATTCTGGCCCGCGATCTGGTGGAACCCTGCATGAAAATTTTCGGGATTTCAGATTACACCATCCTGCATGAAATCGCCGCCGGAAAGCTTGAAAATGTGATATGCCGACATCCCTTTTATGACAGGGAATCCCGGGTGATTCTGGGAAATCATGTCACGCTGGATGCCGGTACCGGGTGCGTGCATACCGCGCCCGGTCATGGCCGTGAAGATTACGAGGTTGGCATTCACTACGGGATGGAGCCTTATTCGCCGGTCAACGATCAGGGCTGCTTTACGCCGGAAGTGGGATATTTCGCCGGTCAGTTCGTGTTCAAGGCCAACGCCGCAATCATCGAAAAACTTCAGGAAACCGGTGCGCTCGTGGCTCAGGAGTCGCTCCTTCATTCCTATCCGCACTGCTGGCGGTGTAAAAAACCCGTTATTTTCCGGGCCACGCCGCAGTGGTTCATTTCCATGGACAAAACCGGCCTGCGTCAAAAGGCCCTTGAGGAAATCGACAAGGTGAAGTGGATTCCTCACTGGGGGCGAGACCGCATTTACGGCATGATTGAAAACCGTCCGGACTGGTGCGTTTCCCGGCAGCGGGCCTGGGGCGTCCCGATCGCCGTTTTCTGCTGTGAACACTGCGACGCCATTCTGATCAGCCCGGAAGTGATCGACCATGTGTTCAATCTTTTTAAAACGCATGGCGCGGATGTCTGGTTTGAAAAAACCGTGGCAGAGCTGCTGCCGGAAGGTGCGGTCTGCAAGTCCTGTGGAGGAACCACGTTTAAAAAAGAAACGGATATTCTGGATGTCTGGTTCGATTCCGGCGTCAGCCACGCCGCGGTTTTAGAGCAGCGCCCTTATCTGCGGTGGCCTGCAGATCTTTATCTGGAAGGCAGCGACCAGCATCGCGGCTGGTTTCACAGTGCGCTGCTGACAGCGGTCGGTACCCGGGGGAGGGCGCCGTATCAGGCGGTATTGACCCACGGATTCGTGGTGGACGCCAGCGGCAAAAAGATGTCCAAATCACTGGGGAACGTCATTGCGCCCAAAAAAGTGGTGGATAAGTACGGAGCTGAAATCCTGCGGCTCTGGGTGTCGGCGTCTGACTACCGGGATGATATCCGCATCTCTGACAATATTCTGAATCAGCTCAGTGATGCCTATCGCCGGATTCGCAATACCTGCCGGTTCATGCTGGGGAATCTCCACGATTTCAATCCGGAGACCCATGCCGTGGATTTTTCGGTCATGACCCGGATGGATCGCTACATCCTGCACAGGCTGCAAAAACTGATGGATAAAACGCAGAAAGCCTACGTCACTTATGATTTCCATGTGGTGCATCATGCGCTGTACAACTTCTGTACCGTAGAACTTTCCGCATTCTATCTGGATGTATTGAAAGACCGCCTCTATACTTCGCCCGCCGCATCTGCGGAGCGCCGGAGCGCCCAGACGGTGATGTTTTTTATTCTGGACGCAATGGTGCGGCTTATGGCGCCTATTCTGCCGTTTACTGCGGAAGAAATCTGGCGCTACATGCCGGAAACGTCCGCAAAGGAATCGAGCATCCATCTGGCGCTGTTTCCGAAGGTGCGGGCCGAGTGGGTGAATAATGTTCTGGCCGAAGAATGGCAGAAGCTTCTGCTGATCCGCAGCGAAGTCACCAGGGCGCTTGAAGATGCCAGGGTACAAAAACAGATCGGTCATCCTCTGGATGCACAGGTGACACTTTTCGCATCCGGCGACATCTGGCAGCTCCTCGATGCCTATCGGGAAGATTTGCGGACGCTGTTGATTGTTTCACAGGTAATTCTGAAAGATACGGTTTCCCCTGCATCTGTTTATATCAGCCAGGAGGTCGAGGGGCTCGGTATTCAGGTATTGCCGGCGGAAGGGAAAAAATGCGAACGCTGCTGGATATACGATCCCAATGTCGGCAGTCACAGTGAACATCCGGGATTGTGTCCGAGATGCTGCAATGCCATAGCCTCTATGGGAGTCGTATGAAGTCTGATATTCTGACACATATTTACAGCGTTTCGATGCGGGCCAAGAGTATTCGGATGCTGCTGGTGGCAGGAACGATCATTTTGCTGGATCAGTTCAGCAAAATGATCATTTTGCAGCAGGTGCCCCTGTTTCATATCATTCCGGTCATTCCCGGTTTTTTCAACATTACGCACATCCATAATCCCGGAGGGGCATTTGGATTCATGGCGGGTCAGGGGCCGGAAGTCCGGACGTTTCTGTTTCAGGCCATGTCCATTCTGGCTGCGGTGTTCATCGTTATCTTTTATTACAGAACGCCCGCTGAATATCCTTATCTGTCCTTTGGATTGCTGCTGATACTGGGAGGTGCGATCGGCAACATGATCGACCGGTTTCGCTTTGGAGAGGTGGTTGATTTTCTGGATTTTTACGTGAAAAACTATCACTGGCCGGCATTCAACGTTGCGGACAGCGGCATTACCGTCGGGATGGTGATACTGGTGCTGCATCTTCTGTTCAATAAGATGCCGGACTGACGGCTTTGTAATAAAAAGTCCGCATGCTGCGCCAGCGCTGCATCCTTTGTCGTTGCGGCGTACCCCAAAATACGCCTCACGCCTTGCGGATTTGCGCGCCTTGCCTGCGAACTTTTTACGAAACCATCAAACCGGAGGATTTCGGTAAGTGGCGGTGATATTCCGGTAGATATCCGCCAGCCGGGTGGATACCGCATTCCAGTCATGACGGGATGCGGTGCGCCTGGCATTTTCTCCCATGTTACGGCGGATGCCGGGGTTCAGCAAACGGGTTATGGCAGTTGTCATATCCGAAGCGGACGGGGTATCCGGCAGGATGACGCCGTTATCATCCTGTATCACCAGATCGGCCGCGCCAACGGTCGGGCTGATGATGACGGGCAATCCCGCCGCCATGGCTTCCAGCACTACCAGCCCGAAAGTATCCATCACTGAGGGCATGACAAAAATATCGCCGGCCGGATACCAGGATTCAATATCGCTGACAACGCCTGCAAACATGATCTGTTTGCCGATACCAAGCTCGGAAGCCATTTTTCGATAAGGTGCGGGGTTGCCCTTGCCGAGGATCAGCAGCTTGACGTTCGGTCTTTCCGCGATGTTCACGCCGGCGATTCCCCGGATGACCAGATCGAGTCGTTTGATCTCAAAGTTCATTCCCACAAACAGCATCACGATATCCGATGGTGCCAGTCCAAATTGAATACGGATCCGTTTCCGGCAGGACGCTGCATCCGGAAGAGCGAACCTGACGACATCCACTCCCGGATGCATCACGGATATCCGGGTTTCCGGGATGGAATAGGCGGCCAGCAGCGCATTTTTTACCAGAGAGGATACCGGCAGTATCATTTTGAGACCGGGATTCCGGAGGCCCTTCTGTTCCACCCAACAGGTGGCCCGATCAAATCCGCTTAAGTGTTTCCGGCGCATGTCGCGAATCCAGGCACTGTGCGGTATGCCGTGAAACGTCATCACATCCATGGCAAAGATGCGTTCGTGGCTGTGAATCAAATCCAGTGACAATCCGGCCATTTTCCGTTTTGCGAATGCCGCGAAACTGACAGGCTGGAGCCACCTGGGAAAGTGAATCATGGGGATTTTGTGAAAGATAATCTCTGATAAACCGGCATCCCATTTTCTGGCGAAGATATGAATCTCGAATTCCGGCATTCCGGCCAGTCTTTCACACAACTGAAACGCCACATTTTCAGCACCGCCGATACGCCCATATTGGGGAATCACCACGGCGATCTTGCAGGGCTTTGGGGGCGCCGTCATTTCTGAGCCTGTGCGTCAGAAGGGTTGACTTCATAAAGAATCATCTTTCCGATATCGGCTTGGAACCATTTGCCAATCCGGGTATATTTTTCTGACAGAGATGGATCTGCGAATGAAAAACGGTGAAGAGGCCAGTTCTTTTCTTCCCACAGTACATAGTGGATGTGACGCTGCCGTAAGAGGGCGTAGAACTGCTCCGGATCATCCGGAAAGGATTCCCAGCAGTTGGTTGTATCCAGCGGACAGGGGATGAGTCCGGGAACCCGGATATTGGCGTAAAAGGATATGATCCGCTGGGTGTTGCAGGATGTCGCCACCTGTATATCGGAGCTTCCGTGGCTGTGTTCGTAAATGGCATCGCCTATCTGGGGAAATACAATTTTGTCCGGATCCGGCGCTTTAATATTTTTGGGCAGGCTGGCGGCAAGGATCACAAAGAACGCGATCCCAAATGCGACAAACGGCCGTACACGGAGACCGCTGGAAATCCAGCTTAACAGTTTTTCTATCCCAAAGGCACAAAAAATGGTACCGGGAATGAGCACGATGCCGAAAAACCGGTAATACAGCATCCATGTCTGAAGCGTGTGCATATACATCAGCACCAGTCCGGAACCTGCAAGAAGCGTCAGATATATCAGTCTGGTATCCGAACGAAGTTTTTGAAAAATCCCGGACAGACCGATGATATACAACAGCGCATACGGATAGAAAAAAGCCTCGAGAAAACGGTTCAGAACAGTTCCGAAGGCAATGAGCCAGATCGTATTTCGGACTTCCGGAAGAAAAAACTTCATGGCCGGATATGAACTGGACCATTGCATATTTTCCAGGCCGGCTGTCAGCTTCCGATATTGAATAACCGGCCCGATTAAATTGGGAATGAGATCATGCCCCCTGTACAGATCGCTGAAAGATACACGGGAAATCACAAGTCCCCCGACCGAGAGCAGTATAATTGCCGCCAAAGGTAATAAAAAGAAAAGAACGTGGGATATCTTTCGGTCGGATGCAAAAAATACAAGGTATATCAACGTGATGGCGATATACAATACCGCTTCTATTCTGGCCCATGCGGCAAGCATAAAACAAACAGAGGATATCAGCAGCAGCCATTTTCTGCTGGAAGCCGCTGCCGGCGGATGAACAACCGCCAGAACACCGGCGCTCATGAAAAACCATCCGATGGGGTCTCGTACCAGCTCAACACTGTTACTGACCAGTACCGGGGTAACGGCAAACACCAGCAGCGCTAAAACGGCGACTTTTTCCTGTACCAGGTTTCTTAAAATCAGATACAGTGAAATCAGCAGCGCTGTGCCGAAAAACAGGGAAATCAGCCGTGCGGACAGAATCCAGTCATGAATCAGCGCATAGCCCCCGGCAATCATGAGCGGATACGAAGAGATAAATGTCAGGCCGCAGGTTTTCAGGCTTTTCCAGTTTCTGTAGTACAGCGACATCGCCTGGTGTATGTAGAGAAAACCGTCAGGATTGACAATGGCGGTATGCAGACAGACCCAAATCCTGAGCAGAAATCCGGTCAGGATGACAAACCATGCTGTGGCTGAAAACCGGCCGGGGAAAAACGATACTTGCGAACCGGTAGATGGGGTTGTATGGAAATGCGATGAATTTGATGATGTCATGCCGTTCTTTTAGTATATTCCATGGTTTCAGGTCAAGGATGTTTGCTGCTTTTGCTGCATATCCTTGCGTGGGTATGGTTTTTGTGGTAATTGCAGGTGATATAATAGTATTCAGTGTTGATGGCCTCGTAATTATTATCTGGATAGATTATGAAACAATATGTCATTGATCAGTTAAGGCCGGACGACTACTTTAAAGTCAGAGGATATCTGGAATCCAACTGTGCGTCAACGGCGCTTCCCGATATTTTCTGGCTTTATCTGCCTCCGGAGTTATGGACGGATGTTCAGACCGCGCATGAGGATTGTTCTCCGTTTTATATGGCGCTGGAACTCACTCAGACGTCCCTGTCCTGTGAACTGCTGGTGCGGACGCCCTCCCGGCTTCGATGTGACTGCATGGGATATGCCACCAGAACTCAGCGGGACTGGGTCATTGACACAGTGGAGGATATGTGCAGGAATCTGGAAATATCTTTGTGAGTTTCTGTGGATGTGTTGCCTGGGGCATGCTGCAATGATGAAGAACACAGCGCAATGCAAAAAAATGAAACTTGACGACTTCGTAAAAAGTCCGGATGCTGCGTTGCGCTGCATCCTTCGTCGTTGCGGCGTACCCAAAAGTACGCCTCACTCCTCAGGCTTTGCGCGCCTTGCCTGCGAACTTTTTACAAAGCCGTCTGAAAATCGACTTTTTACGAGGGCGTCAAACTTTATCGGAAAGCCGTCAATTCTTTGAAAGCAGGCTATGAAGCTATCTGATCTGATTTACTATATCTGGACGGGATGTATTATTCTCTGGGTAGTGCTGGTGATCATCGTTTTTGGTATTGCCGCCATTGTGACTTCTTTTTTCGATAAACGGGGAATACTTCCCCATCTGGTCGCCAGAGCATGGGGAATGTCCATTCTGAAAGCCAGTCGCATCCATGTGAAGGTCAAGGGCTTTTCCAATATCGATCCTGAAAAACCCTATATTTTCATGCCCAATCACATGAGTAATTTTGATATTCCGGTGCTTCTGGCGCATTTGAAAGTGCAGTTCAGATGGCTGGCCAAGGCGGAGCTGTTTCGTATCCCTCTGTTTGGTTACGCCATGAAGCGGGTGGGATATATCAGTATCGACCGTTCCAACAGAAAGTCCGCATATGAAAGCCTGGCGCAGGCTGCGGAAACCATCCGCAACGGTCGGTCCGTGCTCATTTTCCCAGAAGGCACCCGCAGCCGGGATCAGTCTGTCAAAATGTTTAAAAAAGGCGGTTTCGTGATGGCGGTCGAATCCGGTGTGCCGATTGTGCCGGTCATCATTCACGGCACCTGGCGGATTATGTCTAAAAACAAGCTGATGATACGTCCCGGCAATGTGGTGATGGAAATCATGGAGCCCATAGAAACCAGAGATTATACGAGAGAAACCAAAGATGCCCTGCTGGAAAGGGTCCGATCGGTGATTGTCGAAAATTTTGAAAAAGGGAAAACATATCCGTTGTGAGCCTGAAAATCATACCGCTGGGAGGTCTGGGGGAAATCGGCCTCAACATGATGGCGTTTGAAAGCGGGGAAACCCTGTTCGTTGTTGATGCCGGATTGATGTTTCCTGAAGATCATATGCTGGGCGTTGATTTTGTAATTCCTGACATGACGTATCTGCGTCAAAACCGTTCCTTGGTCACGGGCGTTGTGCTGACCCACGCCCATGAAGATCATATTGGTGCGCTGGCCTATCTGCTGAAAGAAATCAATGTTCCGGTGTTCGGCACGCCGTTCACCTTGGGGATGGTGCGCCACCGGCTTGAAGAGTTCGGCCTTCTGCAGTATGTCAGTCTCCACAGTGTCTTTCCGGGTGAAACCATTCAACTGGGTGTTTTTAATATCGAATTTATCCGTGTCAGCCACAGTGTTGTGGATTGTGTGGGATTGGCCATTTATACGCCGGCAGGCTTGGTGGTGCATACGGGTGATTTTAAAATCAACCATTCCGCAATGTCGAGTATGGATACAGATCTGGCCCGTTTCGCCCGTTGCGGCGAAGAAGGCGTTCTGGCGCTTCTTTCGGATTCCACCAATGTTGAAAAAAAAGGATATACGACTTCCGATCAGGAAATTGCTGATAATATTGCGGATATTATTGAGGCCAGCAGGGGGCGTATTGTCATCGCCCTTTTTGCTTCGAGTGTTTTCCGGATTCAGCAGATCGTCGATATTGCCGCTGCCAGAGGTCTGAAAATTGTTTTTAACGGGAAAAGCATTGAAAGCTGCGTTCATATCGCCAGAACTCTGGGCTATCTCAATATCCCGGAGGACACGGAAATCTATATCAATCAGATCAATAATTATCCGGATAATCAAATCGTTATCATCACAACCGGCAGCCAGGGAGAGCCTATGTCGGCGCTGGCCAGAATGGCCAGCGGCATTCATAAACAGATCAAAATCAGAGATGGCGATACGGTCATTCTTTCGTCAAAATTCATTCCGGGAAACGAACGCGCCATCGCCAAGATCATCAACAATCTGTACCGGAAAGGCGCGGATGTCATCTATGAAAAAATTTCCAATATTCATGTATCCGGCCACGCATTCCAGGAAGAGCTGAAGCTGATGATTCAGTTGACCAAGCCCCGATACTTTATTCCCATTCACGGAGAATACCGACATCTGGTGCTTCATGGCAGACTGGCGAAACAATTGGGAATTCCCGATGCAAATATTCTGGTGATTGAAAATGGTCAGGTGGTTGAATTTGATGAAAACGTATGTTTCCAGAATTCGGTGGATACGGGGCGGATACTGGTTGACGGAAAAGGGGTGGGCGATGTCGGCAAAAGTGTTTTAAAAGAAAGACGTGTGCTGGCGGAAGACGGTATTGTCGGTGTCACCATGGGGTTTGATGAGGAAACCGGCATTGTGATTTATGGCCCTGAGGTGTTTTCCAGAGGATTTGTGTTTGAATCCGAAAGTGGCCATCTGCTGGAAGATGCCAAGTGTGTTATCCTGGAAGTCGTTGAAGATATTACACCTGAAACCCCCAATCGGGTGGAAATGATCCGCGTCCGGGTGCAGACAGCCTTGAAGAAGTATTTTGAGTTCGCCATTCATCGCCGCCCTGTGATCCTTCCGTTTCTTTTTGAAATCTGATGAAGCTGCAATCCCGTCGTATGTTTACCTCAAACCCCTCAGTGTTCGTACCGCCTCGGATGAAACGGGAGTTGTGCGGGCATTTCTTTCAATTGATTAGGAAAATCAATGTCTTAAGTTTGTAGGTGATATCCCGGTGGGCGCATATGCGCGTCTGATGAAGGCCAATATTGATGCCTTCGTAAAAAGTCGAATTTCGGACGACTTTGTAAAAAGTTCGCAGGCAAGGCGCGCAAAGCCTGAGGAGTGAGGCGTACTTTTGAGTACGCCGCAACGACGAAGGATGCAGCGCAACGCAGCATCCGGACTTTTTACGAAGCCGTCAATATTGATCGATTGATTGACGGCGCTGCCGGCGCAGCGGAAACCTGTTACAGGGATATGGGGTGTATATCTCCGGACCTGGCGATTCTGATCAGTTGCGTTGCCAGAAAACTGGTGCTCAGACAGCGGGTTGAAGAAGAGGTTGAAGGTGTGCGGAATGTACTGGGTAAAGATATCGTCACGGCCGGTTTCTATTCTTATGGAGAAATTTCGCCGATCACTTCCGGCGGAAAATGTGAGATTCACAACCAGACCATGACGATCACCACATTTTCGGAAATTTGATGCAATGCACAGTCTGTTAAAACGCCAATTGCGCCGGTATTTCGGAGATAAACCGATTACCGATGAGTGCAGAGAGTTTCTGGATGCGGTGAACGACGCCTATGAGGCTTCCGATCAGGATCGCAAAATGCTGGAGCGGTCGCTTGAACTGAGTTCTCAGGAGTTGTTCCAGGCAAACGCCGAGATGCGGGCTGTTTTTGAGGCGATTCCCGATTTGTTGTTCCGTCTCGATCGCAATGGCAAGATCATAGATTATAAGGCCGGCGGTGCTGACGATTTTTTCCTGCCGCCAACCGCTCTGATTGGAAAACGCATTCAGGATGTCCCTTTTGAAGATATCAGCGAAGATTTCGGGCAGGCGATAGAAAAGGTTCAGACGACAAGGTCGCTGATCAGTTTTGACTATGCCATGCAGATTCACGGGCAAAAGCAGCATTATGAGGCTCGCATATTGCCGCTGCTTGAAGATCAGATCGTTGTCATCATCCGGAATATTACGCGGCGGAAGCAGTTTGAGGAAACGTTGAGGGATTTTCAGAAGCGGCTTGAGAACATCATCAGTTTTCTTCCGGATGCAACGTTCGTTATCGATAAAGAGGGCAGGGTGATCGCCTGGAACCGGGCGATCGAGGCCATGACAGGCGTCAGCGCCGAGGATATGGTCGGAAAAGCCGATTATGAATATGCACTGCCGTTTTATGGAGAAAGGCGTCCGATTCTCATCGATCTCGTGTTTATGTCTCAGCGGGAAGTAGAGAAGAAATACACGCAGGTGAAAAGCCAGGGCTCAACCCTCATCGGCGAGGTATATATTCCGTCATGCAGAGGTGAAGAGATATTTCTGTGGGGAGCGGCCTGCGCTCTGTACGATTCCGATGGAAATGTCGCCGGGGCGATTGAATGTATCCGCGATATTACCGAAAGTAAACGGGCGGAAGCTGCCATTGTTCGCGCCGAGGAAAAATATCGCAGTATCTTTGAAAATGCGGCGATGGGGATATTCCAGTGCGATTTCAAAGGGCGGTTTCTGAGCGCCAATCCATCATTTGCGCGAATTCTCGGATATGATTCTCCTGAAGATCTGATGTGCAGCGTGTCGGATATCGCCTTGCAGGTGTGTGTGAATCCAAAACGGCGAACTGAACTGTTGCACCTCGTGAAACGGCAGGAGACGATTACGGAATTCGAGGTAGAAGCGTTTCGTAAAGACGGCAGCGTGGTGTGGCTGACGCTGAATGTACAGGTGTTTCACGACGCCGCCGGAAATCTCAGCTACGTCGATGGTTCCGCCCAAGATATCACCGATCGCAAGACTCTGGAATCCAAGCTCATCCATTCTCAGAAAATGGAAGCCATCGGCACGCTGGCAGGCGGTATTGCGCATGATTTCAACAATGTTCTGTCAGTGATTCTGGGATACAGCGAAATGGCTGTTATGAATCCGGATCCGTCCCGGATACAGGAGTATGTAGAGCAGGTATCCAAAGCGGCCAATCGCGCGAAAGACATGGTGCAGCAGATTCTTGCTTTCAGCCGCAAGTCGGAAAAAGAAATTGTGCCCGTGAACATGGCGCTGCTTGTCAGAGAGGCGCTGACGCTGCTGCGCGCCACAATTCCCACCACGATAAAAATCAGGGAAAACATTCTCGGCGGAGGGCATACGGTTCAGGCCGATTCGACGCAGATGCATCAGATTCTCCTCAATCTGTGCACCAATGCGGCGTGGGCCATGCGGGAGAAAGGCGGCACTCTCGAAGTCGGTCTCTGCGACATCGAAATTCAACCGGACATGGCGATTCTGCATTCCGAGCTGAAGCCCGGAGTTTATGTGAATCTGACGGTCAGCGACACCGGTGTCGGCATGGCGCCGGATGTCGCGCAGCGCATTTTCGATCCTTTTTTTACCACCAAAAAAATCGGCGAAGGCACGGGGCTGGGGCTTTCCGTCGTGTATGGAATCGTCAAAGACCACGGCGGAGCGCTTCTCGTATGGAGCGAACCGTTGGTAGGGTCGGTTTTTAACGTCTATCTGCCGGCGGCTGTCCAGGAGAATCAGCCTGCGATGTCAGAGGTGCAAGAACCGATTCCCACTGGTTATGAAAGTATTCTGTTTGTGGACGATGAACCTCTGCTGGCGGCGATGTGGCGGAATATGCTGAGCACCCTTGGTTACCGGGTGACCGTAACGACGGACGCCCTGAGAGCGCTGTCACTTTTTGAGGCGCGTCCCGACGATTTCGACATGGTTCTTACCGATATGACCATGCCCGATATGACCGGTCTGGCGCTGTCCAAAGAATTGCTGGAAATACGGACGGACATTCCCATTATCCTTTTTACCGGATTCAGCGAGATGGTCACCGAGGAAGAAGCCCGAAAGGCTGGTATCCGAGATTTTTTCATGAAACCGGTTTCTCTTAGAGAAATTGCCTGCAGTATCCGAGAGATTCTGGACTCACTTCATAAATAGCTGAAAAACAGCAGCTTGCAGTCTCTACCCGCTATCAGCGGGCGGTTAAGACGTTTGGGCTGCGCTATCCAGCGCGTTCAGCAATAGTTTCTCATAGTATTCCTGCTCCGCAGAATTCAATGATCGCCACATCAGCAGTTGCCGGCGGATGGTGTGCAGAAACACCTTATTGATGCGTCTCCACGCATTTGATTCTCCGGATTCCCGTTCCAGAAGGATCTTGATTTCCAGAAAACCAGGCTCTTCGCTGGACTGGCAGAAACGCAGCGTCGCTTTCTGCATAATCCCGAAATCAAACGGCGTCAGCCATACATGCGCATAGATTTGTACACAACTGTCCCTGCAGCAGGCGGCTCCGGAGCAGACTTCCGCCGGATGGATCGCTTGGGTTACCGGACATACCTCGTTCAAGGTAATATCGTCTGTGGCGAAAAGCCCATGCGAAACATCCTGGTGGCTTTTGAAATAGTCGAACAGAAATCCGGCGATACTTTTGTGTTCATGATATTTCATCAGAAAGGGCAGCGTGATTTCGAGCTGATTGCCCTGAGACGGCGGCAGTGTCCAGGCGCGGTTAACGTCCGGAATGGCGATTTCAGCGGCGACCCTTGACGGGTAAATGACGGATATCAGTACGACCAGTATGACCAGAATCATGGCTGCGACGCCGGACAGGGACGAGTAATTCACCGTGACACCGGCCCAGAGAGATGTGCCGGCAAAAAGGCGGGCGGAGGTCTGTGCGAAAAGATATCCCATCACAACACTCAGGACAGCAAACGCCATGGCTTCGGCGATGAACAGAAAACTGACATGAGATGGCGCCAGCCCCACAGATGTGTAAATGGCAATTTCCCGCTTTCTTTCATACACACTGCCGATCATGGTGTTCAGCACAATGCAGATGGAAATGATGATGGGGATCACGATGTTGGGCACCCCGCTGTAACTGATGGCATCGCTGGCGCTGTACAGATAGGTGCCGTTTTTTTCACCGCTGAATACAGCAAGTCCCAGCCGGTCCACCAGATGCTGCGCGGCGATGCGCGAAGTATGGCTGTCCGTCGCATGGCGGACGGCGACCGCTTTCAGTTTGCCGCCCAGGGATAGCAGCGTTTCCGAAGGAACAATTACCGTCAGCTCTTCCGGTGTATGCTGATACCGGCTTTGAAATGTGCGGACATCGTCGCCGGATTCCATGGCGTCCATCTCGACTTCCGTCAATTCCTGAGATGCCTCACGGGGAAAAGTGACAGGGGTCAAGGGTTCTCCATCCAGATCCGGCGCATTCTGAAGACGTTTGCCGGAAAATATGCCGACAACCCGCCACGGAACACCCCAGATCAGGATATCCGGCAGAGATCCGGGGGTGATGCTGATGCCCAGCTCCTGCGCCATACGGTCTGAAATAATGACACTGCGGCGGTCTTTCGGACCAAACCACTGGCCGGCGATCAATATCCGGTTCAGGCCGGTGACGTCCGGTTCTTTGGGGGAAAGCCCGACCATTCCCTGAGCGATGAATTTTTTGTTGTGGTACTGCAGGGGTACATCGCGGGTTCGGGTGCGGTCGGTATTTTCGAACCACACGCGAGGGGCGATGGGCCCGGAGTCGCCAAAAGCGTTGGAGAGTACCGGAAGCGCTTCCTGCGGGATATCCTGCCAGTTGACATTTTTCAGCAGAAATCCGGAATAAGGGGCGCTGGGCTGATACAGAATCCGGGAGTGCAGCCGCATGCTTTTGACCGAAGTAAAGCTCATGATGGTAAAGGTCAGGATAATGAGAGTGGCGCAGGTCAGCGCGGTTCGGATCCGACGCCGACGCAGGTTGCTGACGCCCAGAAAAAATGATGCGGAAAACGCTTTCCACCGTCCGATATCACCGGTTTCATCGAGTTTTGCCCGATGCTGAAGGCTGTTCATTTCTTCTTCAAACCGCAGAAAAACAATCAGCGTCACGATAAATGACAGGCCGATGATGAAAAACGCCAGAATGACGACCACCGGGCTGTAGGCCAGTTGAAACGCCGGATGGACGTGATAGATGATGACGATTACAGCGAGCAGGATGCCGATGAAGGCAATGATGCGCTTGTAGATATCGGAGAAAGAGAACAGAAGCCGTTCCATGCAGAATGCAAACGGGACGAAAAGCGCGATGTAAAACAGCACTCCGAATAAAACGTCTTTCTGGGTCTGTTCGACATCGTCATATACCCGGCTGGCCAGTGCCCATGATGCGGATGAAGATTCCAGAAAACGCGCATAGTCTTTGGCCTTAAGCGCCTGCGCCGCCGTGTCGAGGGCGTTGATGCCGTCCTTCTGGAGTTTACGGATTTGTTCATTGAAGATGCCGTGTTCTTCCAGAGTCGCAATTCTTGGGCCCAGAAGTGCCCACATGTCTTGAGCGGTATGATATTCGGTGTGGTAGATCATCGGCCAGTTGTCAATCAGATATCCCGAACCATTGGCATGATCTGGGACCGCATGCGTCAGAATCATTTTTTTGTGAATGACAGAGTCGGACAATGTCAGTTTCAGCCGTGTTCCTGTCTCCAGAAAGATGGAGGCCAGCACAGAGGATCGGGTGTCGATCCGGCTGAACCAGTAGTGCAGGGGCAAGGCTTCCATCCTGCCGTCGATCAGGTTGATTTTAGTCATGTATCTGAAACCGCGCGGGTCCAGCAAATCGAACAGAGTGGTCGTGCTGCAGGCAAACATCACCAGATCGGTTTCCATGGTCGTGCGCTGCATCTTCAGGCGATAGGCGTTTTTGCCGGTCTGCTCCTTGTCGATAGACCACACCGGCTTTCCGGAAATCGGGTCAAACCGGTAGCCTTCGATAATGACCTTGTCGAGGACATGGCGCTTGTCTGCGACGCCTTTAAGCTGAAACACGCCGAGATGATCCACAATCGCATGATATCTGCCTGTGCCCTGATACGAAAGAATGACGGTGTTCGACGCCGGCTGATCCGCAAACAATTCTCCCTGCCGTATGAAGTTGGCTCTGCCGGTAACGGTCGAGAAACCGTTTTGCGGCAGATTGTCGTTGTATATCTGCGGGGCGTTGACGATGTGAGAAAGCAGGGTGCATACCTGATGATTCTGCAGGGCGGCGTAGTTCCAGTCCATGTTTTCAGGGGTGTCGTACGGGGTGCCCCAGAAATTTCTGGCGTCATGTACGGTTGCCACCGTAATGCCGACATATCCGGCCAGGGTGCTGACTTCGCCGCCCAGCTCCGGACGATCCATGAAATAATTCTGCCAGGGCGTCTGCCGGCTGGGCCTGAGCGTATCTCTGAACAGATCGAGGTTAAGCGCCGTTTCGTCTTTGCGCATCGCGTCATCCAGCGTTGCGAAAGCCGAAAAGTGGTCTGCCGTGGGTTTCAGATTATACAGCCATCCATGATTGAATGCGCCGAATCCATCTCCGTGGCTGGACAGGTGCAGCGAAACGGTCACGGTCAGTTCCCGGTTTTTCACCATGGATCTGAAATGCAGCGCACTGTCCAGAAGTCTGGCTTCGTGGATTGCATCCCTGAGGATGGCTTTCTGACGGCTTAGCGCCAGCGGTTTTAACCGCGCCAGCGCCTGCGCATCTTCGGCGCCGAGATGATCGAAGGATGGCTGCCAGTCCAGCTTGCGCAGAAAGAGGCGCCGTTCGGCCAGTTCCTGAATTCTGTTCTGGCTGTCGGCGTTTGTCTGTGACAGCCGGAGTTGCATCAGCTCACGGGAGATGTGATCTACCTGTGTCTTGATTTCGTCGCTGATGGCTTTTTTAACCAGTGTTTCGAGGGATCCGGGTTCCTGATAATCCGGCGTTTCGGTGCTGTCTGTTTTCGGGGAGTGCTTTTTATCCTCCAATGTCTGGCTCAGAGAGGCGATGACTTTACGGGTGTCGCGTATCAGGTCGCGGAGATGTTTTTTCTCCTTGCGCAGATTTTTGGGGGAACTTTTCAGGCTCCACATGATGTCCCGCCACCCGGCCAGTGTCTGAGCATGACCGCTGGTAGCCACCAGAAGAACGGAACGTTCCGGAGGGCTTTGTTTGAATTTTCTGGCCAGTTCCAGGAGCGTGGCAGCGCCGCAGGCTTCATCGGCGCCGGGAGAGCGTCCCGCCACATAGTCGGTGCTGTCGTAAAACGCTTCGATCATCACCAGATCATCCTGGAGCTTGGGATGGGTTCCGGGAATCAGGCAATAGACATTGTCACTGTCTGCCTCTTTCCAGACAGCGGTGGCGTTTAAAACGGCTTCGGATGCGATGACGCCGTTTTGAGCGCTTTCGAAGTCTCCGAAATATTTTCGGGCGTCATCGAGGGAAATCCAGAATCGCGGAAAATTAATGGGGGTGAGTTCTTCTTTATCTTCGAAGAGATACCGTGACGACTGCCCCCGGTCAATGTAGATCAGCGCTTTTGCCCCAAGGTTGGCGGCCTGAATCCAGTTTTTCCCTGAATCCAGCTCCATCAGCAGGATGGCGCCTTCTATGGGTTTGCCGTTCAGTCTGGACAGATCACCATTTCCTGCATATACCAGCGGTCCCTTGAGACCCTCCGGAGCCGTCGCCTGCGGAGATATGGCATTGGCCAGAATCTGGCGCAGCGGGCATTGAGTCTGGCGCCCGGGGATGGTGAGCCTGCAATCGCCCTGCTCGCGGATGGGAGTGGAGAATCGCTCTGTGCCGACTTCGGAAAAACCGGCGGCTTCAAACTGTTTCCGGATATAGGCGGCGGCGGAGTCACACCCGAAACTTCCGGTATCGCGGCCGCCCATGGCGGCCAGAGCATGAATATCTGATGTGAAAGCGTCGGTTGTAAATTGCTCAGCCGCCATGCAGGGGATTCCGATCCAAAGAACGACGGCAAGCAGGGTGATGGCGCTGAAATGCTTCATGGCAATACGTTATCCTTGTTCGTGTCCGATTTTGTCGCCGACCTGCCCGATGGAAATCGAAAGCTCGTCCCGATTTTCGATTTTGTCGATTTTGCCATCCCGTATCCAGACGACTTGATCCGACACATTCAGCATCTTGATGTCGTGGGTGGCCGAAATGATCGTTACCCCGCGTTCACTGCTGAGTCTTTTGAGCAGATAGATGATTTCCTCGCCGGTGTTCAGGTCGAGATTCCCTGTGGGTTCGTCTGCCAGAATGATGGCCGGATCATTGGCAAGGGCGCGGGCGATGGCCACCCGCTGTTGCTGGCCCCCGGAAAGCTCGAAGGGCTTATGCCGAAAACGGTCTTTGAGCCCTACCATTTCCAGCAGTTGAAGGCCCTTTTCGACGGCCATATCGTCGGAGACCCCTGCAAATGTCATGGGAAGCGTTACATTTTCGAGCGCCGTCATGACCTGAATGATATTGAACGTCTGGAAAATATATCCAATCTTCCGACAGCGCAGCCAGGCCAGTTCGTAAGCGTCCAGTTGGGCGATATCCACTTCACCGATAAAGACTTTTCCGGTGGAGGGTTTATCCAGGCCGCCGATCATGTTGAAAAGGGTGCTTTTCCCGGAACCGGACGGCCCCATGATAGAGATGTAGTTGCCTGTAGCAATTTCGAGATTAACGCCTTTCAGCGCCAGAACATCCACTTTCCCCAGTTTGAAAGATTTGGTGACATTGACAACCCGGACAATTTTTCTGGAGTCGGTCATGAAAACGCCTCGCTGCATGGAATATCGTTCAGGAAAGAATGAATTTGCTTTCTATGGCATACTCACATCAGCAGGGCAAGAAAAATTGACTGACGGCTTCGTAGAAAGTCCGGATGCTGCGTTGCGCGGCACCCTTCGTCGTTGCGGCGTACTCAAAAGTACGCCTCACTTCTCAGGGCTTGCGCGCCTTGCCTGCGGACTTTCTACAAAGCCGTCCCAAAGTCCGGATGCTGCGTTGCGCGGCGCCCTTCGTCGTTGCGGCGTACCCAAAAGTACGCCTCACTCCTCAGGGTTTGCGCGCCTTGCCTGCGAACTTTCTACGAGACCGTCCCCAAACCAGCTTTTTGCAAAGGCAAGAAAAATTGACGATTTTATAGAAAGTCCGCTTGACATATCGCCAAAGCTGCGATAGGAAAAACCGACTGAGTACTCGGTTGATTTTTTTTAAATGGAATTCTCTTATGAATAAAAAAGACGTTATTCTGCAAACCGCCACGAAGCTTTTCGCCCGGAAGGGGTTCAGATATACCTCGATGGCCGAACTTTCCCGCATTACCGGCGCCGCTGAAGGCACCATCTTTTATCACTTTAAGACCAAGCAGGATATTTTTCTGGAAATTCTGAAAACCGTCAAAGAAGATATTTTGTCCGAATTCGCCCGTTATTCGGCGGAGAGGACGTTTGCCACCGGTCTTGAAATGATGGAAGGCGCCATTTCATTTTATCTTTATCTTGCGGGCATCAGGGAAGACCTGTTCATGCTGCTTCACAGGCGGTATCCATACGAGCTGGCTGAGGTCAATGCGGTATGCAGGAAACATCTGGAATCCATCTTCAACTGTTTTGTGGATATTTTCGAGCAGGCGATTGTCAAGGGGCAGGCGGATGGATCCATCGCCGCCATGCCTGCCAGAAAAACGGCCATATTGATACTGACGATGGTGGACGGGCTGGTGCGTTTCAAGATTTATAACCTGTATGACGCCGGCGCGCTGTTTAACGAACTGATCGCATCCTGCAGGAGGATGCTGGAAAATAAACCCGTTACACAATAGGTGGAAGGCATGTTCAAACGATTTTTTCCGTTTTTAGTCTGGTTTAAGGATTACAATGCCGCCAGTTTCAGGCTGGACGCGGTATCCGGCCTTACGGTTGCGCTGGTATTGATTCCTCAGTCCATGGCATATGCACAGCTTGCCGGGCTCCCGCCGTATTATGGTCTCTACGCATCGTTTCTCCCGCCCATGATCGCATCGTTATTTGGCTCCAGCAGACAACTGGCGACAGGCCCCGTAGCGGTCGTTTCATTGATGACTTCGGCGTCTCTTGCGCCGCTGGCCACCGCCGGCAGCGAAGGATACGTCATGTACGCGATTCTGCTGGCGCTGATGGTGGGGGTTTTCCAGTTCGCATTAGGTGTGCTGCGGCTTGGCCTGGTGGTCAATTTTCTGTCGCATCCGGTGGTCAATGGCTTCACCAACGCCGCGGCCATCATTATTGCCACATCCCAGCTTTCCAAACTCTTCGGCGTGAATGTGGACGAAGCGCCCCATCACTATGAAACCGTCATCCGGGTGGTTAAGGCCGCCATGCATTATACCCACTGGCCGACGCTGTTTATGGGGATTCTGGCCTTTGTCATCATGTACGGATTGAAGCGGATTGCACCCAAAATTCCCAATGTACTGGTGGCGGTCGTTATTACTACCATTCTTTCATGGGCCATGCACTTTGAACATGACATGTTTGTGAATCTTTCCACCGTCAATTCCAAGCGGGCGCTGGAAATGGTAAGTCAGTTCAATACCGCCGTAACGTC
Source organism: Desulfobacteraceae bacterium RAAP-1 (assembly GCA_001443525.1). GTDB lineage: Bacteria > Desulfobacterota > Desulfobacteria > Desulfobacterales > Desulfatirhabdiaceae > RAAP-1. Next base: position 22,826 of record LKPX01000055.1, read on the forward strand.
GCTGAATCCGATCGCGGAAAAAAGAACCGAAGTCACTCAGCGCATCGAGGAATCCAAAAAAAAACATGACATTCTGGCGACGCTTGAAGCCGAGCATCAGGATAAAATGCTCTCCACAAAAAGCGATCTGATCAAATACGATGCCCGGATATATCGGGCCGAGATACGGAAATTCCTGTTTGTCGGCGTTATCCAGCCGGATGGTTCTTTGATGTTTTGCCCCAAAGACAACGTGCCGGCAGGTGCCAAAACCGATGGTCGCACCTGGCGGATACGTGTGGGCAACGGTGTTCTTGCAACGGATAAAATCCGCATGATCGGCGGCGGTGAGGTCATCGGAACCGTTCCCAAGGGACTTCCGGCGTTCAGCATTCCTAAAATCAACCTGAGTATTATTGCCCGGCTGTTCCCGTACGCAGCCATCATTTCCCTGCTGGGATTCATGGAGGCCATCTCCATCGCCAAGGCCATGGCCGGTAAAACGGGGCAGAGACTGGATCCCAACCAGGAGCTCATCGGTCAGGGACTGGCCAATATTCTGGGGTCTTTCGGCAAGAGCTATCCGGTATCCGGGTCATTTTCCCGTTCAGCCGTCAACCTTCAGGCGGGGGCCGTCACCGGTCTTTCCAGCGTCTTTACCGGCGTTGCCGTGCTGGTTGCGCTGATGTTCTTTACGCCGCTGCTCTATCATCTGCCCCAGTCCGTGCTGGCGGCGGTCATCATGCTGGCGGTTGTCGGGCTGATCAACGTGTCGGGTTTTATCCACGCCTGGAAAGCCCAGAAATATGATGGTGTTATCTCTGTCCTTTCCTTTATTTTCACCCTGTGGTTCGCCCCGCATTTGGATAAGGGGATCATGCTGGGCGTATCGCTGTCGCTGATGATCTTTCTGTATAAAAGCATGCGGCCTAATGTGGCCTCTCTGGCCAGAGACGAGGATGACGCCTTGCGGTGTGTTGTCACGCACAGCCTTAAGGAATGCAGATATGTATCGTTGATCCGTTTTGACGGCCCGCTGTTCTTCGCCAATTCCAGCTACCTGGATGACCAGATCACCGAACTGATGCTGAACAAGACCGAACTCAGGCATATCCTGATTGTCGCGAACGGCATCAACGACATTGACGCCTCCGGAGAAGAAACCCTGTCTCTGCTCATTGACCGGATTCGCAGCGCGGGGCTGGATATATCCCTGAGCGGGGTCAATGAAGCGGTCATGGAAGTCTTAAACCGTACCCATCTGGCCGCCAAAATAGGAGATGATCACATCTTCGCCACGATGGAAAAAGCCATCCGCGCCATTTACGAACCCACGCATCGAGGCGGCGACGAGGTCACATGTCCGCTCACCGCCTGCCGTCTGGTGTGATGCAATCTGTTGGATAAATTTGACAGCTTCGTAAAAAGTCGAATTTTAGACGGCTTCGTAAAAAGTTCGCAGGCAAGGCGCGCAAATCCTGAGGAATGAAGCGTACTTGTGGTACGCTGCAATGACGAAGGATGCGGCGCAACGCAGCATGC
>LKPX01000056.1 GCA_001443525.1 Desulfobacteraceae bacterium RAAP-1
AGTTCGCAGGCAAGGCGCGCAAATCCTGAGGAGTGAAGCGTACTTGTCGTACGCTGCAACGACGAAGGATGCAGCGCAACGCAGCATGCGGACTTTTTACGAAGTCGTCAAGCATGATATTTTTCCGCCTTACCGATGATAAATTCCTGCCATTTGGGATCGCCGAAAGCATCAGCGATCGTAAAAATGTCCTTGTCACCCCTGCCTGACTGATTGATGATAATGCAGTCTTCAGAAGACAGCCGGGGGGCCTCCTTGAACGCCTGGGCAAAGGCATGCGACGATTCCAGGGCAGGAATCACGCCTTCCGTACGAATCGTCAAAGAAAGCGCTTCGACCACTTCTGTATCGGTCGCGGCTTCAAAGCGTACCCGGCCAGACTCCTTGAGTTGCGCCAGAATAGGAGAAACCCCTACATAATCCAGCCCCGCAGCCACACTGTGAGTTTCCCGCATCTGACCATCCGTATTCTGAAGAAAATAGGTTTTATACCCCTGGGCCACGCCGATGCTGGCATCCTTTGCGCACAGTCTGGAAGCATGCTGACCGGTGTCAAGCCCTCTGCCGCCGGCCTCAACCCCGACCAGTTCGACAGGATCTTTCATAAATCCGTTAAAAATCCCCAGCGCATTGGAGCCGCCGCCCACGCAGGCATATACCCGTGCGGGGAGTTTATGTTCCTGCTCCAGAATCTGCCTGCGAGCTTCCTGCCCGATAATGGACTGAAAATAAGACACCATCTCCGGAAACGGATGGGGTCCGCAGGCGGTTCCCAGCACGTAATGGGTGTTATCCATATTGGCCACCCAATCCCGGAACGCCTCGTTGATAGCGTCTTTCAGGATGCGGGAGCCTTCACGAACCGGCACGACCTCGGCGCCCAGCCGCTCCATCCAGAACACATTCGGGCGCTGTCTTTCCACATCCACCTCGCCCATGTAGATCGTGCACTTAAAACCGAACTTCGCCGCCATGGTGGCGGTGGCAACCCCATGCTGCCCTGCGCCTGTTTCTGCGATGACCCTGGTTTTCCCCATGCGCCGCACCAGAAGCCCCTGGCCCATAACATTGTTGGCCTTGTGCGCACCGGTATGATTCAGGTCTTCCCGTTTGATATATATCCGGGGGCCGCCGAAATGCCGGGAGAGATTTTCTGCGAACGTAAGCGGGGTGGGCCTGCATGAATAGTTGGACATCAGCGCCGCATATTCCTGCCAGAAGGCGGGATCGTTTTTAGCTTTCTGAAAGATATCCTCTAGTTCATCGAAAGTGGCCACCAGAATTTCCGGAATAAAGGCGCCGCCGAATCCATTATAATAGCCTCTGTCAATCATCTGTTTTTTCTCCTCGGATGGCAAAGCCATCACATTTCATCCTGTCCGGACAACAGCGATATTGTCTGGGAAAACACAAAGCGATCCGTCCGGCAGTACAGTTTGGCGTAAACAGCATTTTCCGCATTCGAAAAGTCAAGGCAGCGTTTTACCACAAGAATGGGCATAGCGCTGGATACGTTCAGGTGAAGCGCTGCAGCGCCCTCTGCATACCCGATGCTGAAATGCTGGGTTCCCCGGACAGGCCGCATAAAGTAGCGCTCATCAACGATTTTCGAAAGCGACTGATTTTCCATATTTACCGCGTCAATACCCGCAAAGATTGCAGCATCCAGATAAGTATTCTCCATAAGAACCGGCGTGTCTTCGACGCTGACCAGACGGGACAGAGTATAGGCAGACCGGCCTGAAAACGGGTTGTCCGCATCCGGCGCTATGCTGGAAAGACGCGGCTTTTCAAGCAGATGCGTGTGAACGTCCAGCCCTTTTCTGAGAAATGCCGATGTCGTGCCTGCCAGTGACAACAGATCGACCTCCATCGAATCCGCCCGCACAAAGGTACCTGCCCCGCGTTTTCGAAACAGAAGCCGCCGGCGGACCAGAAAATCAACAGCCTGGCGGGCGGTTGGTCTTCCAATACCATAGGTGGACGCCAGCACATGTTCCGAAGGGATTCTGGAATCGGGTGGATATGCACCGGAACGTATTCCGGCAAGAAGGATATCCGCCAGTTGCCGGTAGAGAGGTATGGGAGATTGTGGATTGAGCATTGCCTGCACGCCTTGCTGCATAGTGACTGTTATGGTTTCAACCCCATGATGGCTATTATCATGGGGTAAATTGGTAAAGTTGTCAAGACAAATATTGACGACTTCGTAAAATATCCGCATGCTGCGCAGCGCCGCATCCTTCGTCATTGCAACGTACCATAAATACGCTTTATTTCTTAGGAATGAAAAACATCGGACAGGACCGCTCAAGGCGTGTGTGATGATTTCCAGAACGGACGGGCCTGTGCGGCCGTATCTTCCGGAAGTGTGAAGGTGGCCATATCTCCCAGCATGAGTTCAAATCCCGTGTGATCGTTTCGAACCCAGGGGACGTAATTTGAGCGGACGACCAGAACGACCCGGAGTTCTACACGGCTTGATGGCGTTTCAATCGAGAGAATTCCCAGATTGTATCCGTTTCGATAAAGGCTCCGGTAAAATTTCTGCGCATTCACAATACCGGCCGCCAGATGCTTCCAGATGGAATCATCCGGCGTTCTGAGGGAAGTGATTCCGTGAAGAATTCCCCAGATTTCATAAAATCCTTCCGGCGCAAAGGCAGCCATCCATTCCCAGTCTCCGGTTTTTCCGATATATCGGGTCGCGTCTTCCCTTTCATGAGCTAAATATTCGGAGAACAGCAGCCTTCCTGTTTCCATAAAAAAAGTATCGGCTTTATGCTTCAGAAACCGGTGATGATTGGCTGCAACCGAATCGGCATTGATCTGAAGATGCGGATGAATCAAGGAGCCTCCGGCCGATGGCAGATGGTTCTGGGTGATGGCCATATACACGGCGTTCGGGTCCGTTGTCAGAACCTGCCTCAGATAATTCCGGCAATTAATCAAACAATCGGTATAAGAGGATGCTGAAGCGGTTCCGATCTCCACAAAATGCAGGTTATCAAAGAGACTGACGGCGGAATAACTGCCATAGGGAAACAGGTTGGGGAACAACACCGACTCGCCCTGAATCATTCGCCCGTCCGGCCAAAGCCCGCGGAAAAGCTGCGGCGTCATGGATTCCACCTGTGGGGAGCAAAACGGGCAGTGCGCCGTATTCCGGGCATCCGGCGGCGGTTCGGGAAGCACGCGGGCGCCGGGTTCGCTCTGACCGGTTCGGCTTAATGCGATGCGGCATGTGCGACCGGTAACGGGGTGGGTACGGATTTCGATGATTTTTTCAGCTTTTTCGCCGGAAGGCAGGACTATTTTGGCGGATACGATCTCTTTTTTGAAAGAAAGGTGTTCCATAGGGGTTCCCCTATTTTTATGTGAAAACGGCCGGTGGTCAGCAAGGTCGAAGCAGTTTCGCCGGTCTCAATCTGACCGGCATCTTCAGCGTATCTCTCTATGCGGGGATATTTTCATGCTTCGGCTCATGCTTGACAAACGATACAAAACCGATAAACAGCACGGCCGAGAGCGCTGCTGTGATGGCGCCGAAATAAAAGGTCGCGGACGGGGACACTTTGTCCCATAGCCACCCGGCAATCAGACTTGCCGGCAGTGTGGCAATGCCCACAACCGTATTGAACACGCCGAAAGCCGTTGCCTTGAAATCTGCCGGGATAATGGTGGTCAGAAATGCTTTCTGAATGCCTTCCGTAAGACCCATAAACACCCCGTACAAACTGAACAGAATCCAGACGGCTTCGGGACTCGATGCTTTTGCAAAGCCCCAGTACAGGGCCGCAAACAACATGAATCCCGCCCCTATGATCCTTTTTTTTCCGAACTTGTCTGCGGCTATGCCTGCTGGAATCGCGGACAGTGAATAGACCAGATTAAATACCAGATAGACAACGGGTATCATGATCGCTGAAATACCGACCTGCTGCGCCCTTAAAATCAAAAAGACATCGCTGGAATTGCCAAGTGCAAAGATGCCGGCAATCACGACAAAAAATCGAAAACGCCGGTCAAAATGTTTCAGCGCCAGTTTCGGCCTGTCTGAACAGGGTGCTGCAGATTTCTTTTTTTCCGTAATGAAAAATATGATCAGCAACACGGCAATGGCGCCGGGTATCATGGAAATCCAGAATATCTTTCGATAATTGCTGGATAAAGCGTTAAGAAGAAAATACGCCAGCGCCGGGCCGGCCACAGCGCCCATGGTATCCATGGAACGGTGAAATCCGAAGGCCCTGCCCAGGTAGGCGCTGTCAGTTGATTCCGCGATAATGGCATCCCGCGGCGCGGTGCGGATTCCTTTGCCGAATCTGTCAATAAAACGGGATCCCATCACCTGATGCCATCCTGTGGCAAGAGCGATAATGGGTCTGCTGAGGGTCGAAATACCATAGCCCGCGGCTGTAAGCCATTTGCGGTTTCCGATCCGGTCGGAAAGATATCCCGAAAAAACCTTCAGAATACTGGCGGTCGATTCGGCAACGCCTTCGATAAGACCAATAACTGACTTGTTGACTCCGATCACATTGGCTAAAAAAAGCGGCACCAGAGGATAAATCATCTCAGAGCTGAGATCCATGAAAAAACTGACCAGTCCGGCAATGGTCACGTTTTTGTTGAATCCGAAGAATTTTTTATCTTTATTCATTGACGGTATCCCAGGAAATTAAAACACAGTAAGGTATTTTTCGATTTTGAAAGCGCTTCGCTGTCCAGCGGACGATACAGAATGCGAAAAGGTTCGACGGTTGATTTTTCGGAGCAAAATTCCACTTGTCAAAAAAACAATGCAAAAGATGGCGGCTCTTCGGTTTTTTACTTCAGCCCGTTTGCTTCTGTTCTGGGGAAAGTGAAGTGAGAATGGGCTATAGAGAGACTTGGGGTTGGCAGGCATGATATCTCCATAAGGGATGCAGCCGTCAAAAAGCATATTTATCCATAAATTTTTCGGCAACCCGCCGCAAATCATCATCCAGGATTTCCAGCACTTTCTGCTGAATGAACTCCGGAACGCCGCCATAAAACGCCTCGGCAATACCGCCCGTGATACACGCCAGCGTATCGCTGTCGCCTCCCAGGGAAACAGCATTGCGGATGGCGTCTTCAAAATCTTTCGATTCCAGAAATGCCGTGATGGCCTGAGGAACGGTTCCCTGACTGGATACGTCGAAGTGATAATCCGGCCGGATTTCATCCAGTGTTCGGGACAGGTCATAGGTAAATGTCGTTTCGACATAATCCCTGATTTCCTGTTTGCTGCTGCCGGTTCTGGCCAGATAGACGACAGCTGCAACGGCCTGACCGCCCTTGATGCCTTCAGGATGGTTATGGGTGATAGCCGTGAACGCTTTGGCTTTTGACAGCACTTCGTCGAGGCTGCCAAAAGCGAAACCGGCCGGGCTGATGCGCATGGCAGCTCCGTTTCCCCAGCTATTGTAAGGCGGACTGTCATTAACCCGGGCCCAAGCCCTGAAACTGCCGCCGTATCCGGCATCCGGATAGCGCCGATAATAGGCTCTCATCTTTCCGGCATAACCCTCGTCAGTCAGGATAGCATCCGCCAGTGCGATCGTCAGAACGCTGTCGTCCGTAAAAACACACCCGGGTCCCAAAAGCTGAAAAGTCTTGGTCTTGATCCGGTTCCATTCATATACCGATCCGATAATATCGCCTGCAATCGCTCCGATCATGAAAAGTTCCTCCGGTTGCATATTCTGTTGCATCATTCCATGAATTACGATTTAATACCGCTACCATATGAACCAGTGAAAAACAATGCGTTAAATGTGACGACTTCGTAAAAAGTCCGCATGCTGCGCCAGCGCCGCATCCTTCGTCATTGCAGCGTACCCCAAGTACGCTTCATTCCTTGCGGATTTGCGCGCCTTGCCTGAGAACATTTTACGAAGCCGTCTGAAAATCGACTTTTTAAGAGGACGTTATGATTAATTACACAAGAATCACCGTCGAAACACGCGGACATGTATGTCTGATGGGCCTTAACCGCCCACAGAAACGAAATGCTTTTGATCTGGAGATGTACGAAGAACTGGCTCACGCCTATGGTGAGCTGGACAGAAATCCGGAACTTCGCTGCGGCGTTCTTTTTGCGCATGGCGACCATTTTACATCAGGACTGGAACTCGACAAGTGGGCGTCCGTGTTTGCAAGCGGGCAGTGGACGATTCCGGAAGGCTGCATCCATCCGCTTGGTACAGATCTGGATGCGCGATGCCGGAAGCCTGTCGTTATGGCGATTCGGGGCATATGCTTTACCATCGGGTTTGAGCTGCTGCTGGCGCAGGATATTCGTGTGGCGTCCACCGATGCACGCATCGCTCTGCTGGAAGTAAAACGCGGCATCTATCCGGTGGGCGGCGGCACCGTGCGGCTTTTTCAGGAAATCGGCTGGGGAAACGCCATGCGGTATCTGCTGACAGGCGATGAAATAACCGGGCCGGAAGCCTATCGAATGGGCCTGGTTCAGGAATTGACGGAACCGGGAAAGGAACTGGAACGCGCCATTGAAATTGCGGAAAACATTGCAAAACGTGCGCCGCTCGGCGTGATGGCGGCACTTAGGTCCGCACGCATCACGGACGTCGATGGACAAAAGACCGCTATCGCAAGACTGATACCGGATCTGATGCCGATCATGAAAAGTCAGGACGCCATGGAAGGCGTCCAGTCGTTTCTGGAACGCCGCGAGGCCAATTTCACCGGTCGTTGATCTACACTGCTATGTCCCTCAATACGACTTCACACCAGCCGGCGCCAGCAGCCGTTATTTTGGCGGCGGGGATGTCTTCCCGATGCGGTCGGTTTAAGCCATTGCTGCCGCTGGGAGATGAAACCATTCTGGAACGGGTGATCCGGATTTACCGGAATGCGGGTATTTCGGACATTATCGTCGTGACGGGATACCGATCAGAAGACATTATTCCACTCATTGAACGGATGCATGCCGGGTTCGTTCTGAATCCCCGATACGATCACGGCATGTTCTCATCGGTGACAGCCGGCGTTTCATATCTGTCGGATATCTGCCCTGCTTTTTTCATACATCCGGTGGATATTCCCATGGTGCGGCCCCAGACGGTGATTTGCCTGCAGGAAGCATTCGCTCGTGGAGGTAATGGCATTTATTATCCGGTAGTTACCGGCGAACGCGGCCATCCGCCCCTGATTTCCGGCAATTATCGGAAAGACCTCATTGCATGGAACGGTTCAGACGGTCTTCGTGGATTTCTGAGCCAATATGAGCCGGACGCCCGCGATGTCTCCGTCGCTGACCGGTTCATCATTCAAGACATCGACAGTTCTGAAGATTATCACCGGGTGCTGGAAAGTCTATCGGGATACGATATTCCGTCGGAAGACGAGTGCCGTACGCTGATGACAGGTGTTTCGGAGGATATCCGCAGACATTGTGATGCGGTGGCCATAGAAGCCGAACATCTTGGAAAAAGCCTGAACGCCGCCGGATGCTGTCTGGATATTTCCCTGATGGTCGCCGCTGCGCGGGTCCACGATATAGCGAGGGCGTATCCTGACCACGCCACTGCCGGCGCACAAATACTGAGGTGTCACGGGTTCGAGCGGGTGGCGGACATCGTTGCGCTGCACATGAATTTCTCCGCCGCAGAAGACGCACCGATCACGGAAGCAGAAGTGGTCTATATCGCAGACAAACAGGTTCAGGCGGACCGTGTAACAGGCGTTGAAGCGCGCTTTGAAAGCAAACTGCAACGCCATGCCGCAGACCCTGACATCCGCCGTTACATTCTGAAACGCCGCGATCGCGCCCGAAAGTCACTGCAACGCATCGAAACCCGAATCGCGGACTTTTTACGAAGTCGTCAGGGTTAGTTCACCCGTTTGTCTTTACCGCCCCATTCTTTCTCGCGCAGCTTGAACTTCTGAATTTTTCCGGTAGCGGTTTTAGGCAGTTCACCGAAATCCACGGTCTTGGGTGCCTTGAACTTGGCCATTCTCTCTTTACAGAAAGAGATAATGTCTTCGGCTTTCGGATGAGTACCAGGTCTGGGAACCACAAACGCTTTGGCGACTTCACCCCATTTTTCGTCCGGAACGGCAATAACCGCGACTTCCAGAACATCCGGATGCCGATAAATCACGTTTTCGACCTCCACGGTGGAAATATTCTCTCCGCCGCTGATAATAATATCTTTTTTACGATCCATGATCTGGATATAATTATCCGGGTGTATCACCGCCAGATCGCCGCTATGGAACCAGCCGCCCTCAAACGCCGTGGCGGTAGCCTGCGGATCCTTGTAGTATCCCATCATGACGTTGTTGCCGCGCATGACGATCTCGCCGATGGTCTGGCCATCGCGGGGAACCGGCTGCATGGTGCCGGGGTCCACCACATCCACATACATCGCCACCACGTAAGCGACGCCCTGACGGGATTTCAGTTTGGACTTTTCTTCGAGCGACAGCTTGCCCCATTCCTCATGCCAGGCGCAAACGGTATGGGGGCCATAGACCTCCGTCAAACCGTAAGTATGCGTGATATTGGCGCCGACGGATTCCATGTTCTGAATGATGGTGGGAGCGGGCGGCGCGCCGGCCGTCATAATGAACAGCGGTTTGTGAAGTTTGATATTATTGGTGGTAGCATGGGAAGACATACCGATCAGCACAGTGGGCGCCGCACACAGATGCGTAACGTTTTCCTGATCGATTTTACGATAAATTTCATCGGGAACCACCTTGCGCAGACAGACATGTGTACCACTCATGGCGGTAACGCCCCACGTAAAGCACCAGCCATTACAGTGAAACATGGGAAGGGTCCACAGATAGACGGATGAGGCATTGAAACCGGTTTCCAGCATTTCACCCAGGGCGTTCAGATAAGCGCCCCGGTGATGGTACATGACGCCTTTGGGAAGCCCGGTAGTGCCGCTGGTATAGTTGATGGTGATATTCTGGTATTCATCATCCACATCCGGTGTGATGGGATCCGGAGAACCCGTGGCCAGAAATTCTTCATATTCCATTCCGGGAAGAGGTTTGTCCGGACTGATATCACAGATGTTCACGAACGTTTTGACCTGTTTCAGTTCGGAAATCACCGGCGCGACAAGTCCGGCGAACTCGTTATCCACAAAAACAGCCTTGGCATCTGAATGGTTGATGATGTAACAGACTTCCTGAGACACCAGACGGATATTGACGCTGACAAGTACCGCACCGATCATGGGAACGGCAAAATGCGCTTCCAGCATGGGAGGCGTATTGGGACAAACAAAAGCCACCTTGTCGCCCTTCTGAATACCCACTTTTTTCAGTGCGCTGGCCAGGCGATTGACCCTTGCATAAAATTCCTTATAGGAATAATGGTTGTCATTATACACCACGGCCGTCTTGTCCGGATACACCAGTGCAGACCGGCTGATAAAATGCACCGGCGTCAGTACGTCAAAAAACACGCTTTTGTTTTCCATGAGGTGAATATCTCCTAAATTCCATTCATATGCTGTTCTAAATAGCCCTTTACTGTTTCTTCATCTACAAGCTCCCGCATTTTGGACAGACATGAAGCATCCGCGCAGGCTGTCCGCCATATTTGGGGAACCACATCCATTATCAGGCGTTTTTGATCTTCTTTACCGAGGCTTAAAATAGCTGTTTCAATCTCTTCAAAGGTCATAACCCCTCCTTATATGGTGTGCATGGAACAGATACTGTACAGGCCGATAAAAACGAAACCCCCTTGAGCATAGTAATTTGAACGAGCGCTCAGTCGATGATAATTTCTGGTTATTTATCCATATTTCCCCAAAATTGTCAAATTGTTTTTGATGCCTGCCGGTTTGTGATTATGCCTGCATCAGATGGAGATTTTTTCGGATGCCGCCGCTTAACACCGATTCCATAAACGCATCCGCCAGAATTCGTCCGGCGTTGACCGTCTGCTCCCAGTATTTGAAACGCTCTGCATCGGCACCTTCAAATTTGTAGAAATCATCCCGGTCGGGAATTTTTTGGTAAGGAAGCTTTTCGACAAAGCGTTTTGAAGGTGCAACCATCAAAACGCTGTCCATATGGCTTTCCGATGGGGTACGCCATTTCAGGGCCTTGTCTAGCCATCCGGGAATGAGCCTGTCCATGTAATGGGGAAACAGCGTCAAACCGGCGCTGTTATCCGAAAATGGAAGATCCAGATGATAGTCGATGACGCCGCCGTCGCGATACACGCCGACAGGAGCGCCCGAGATATTTCGGACACCCGACATGACCAGAGGTATGGAACCGGACGCCAGCAGTCCGGCGGTTAAATTCTCCGGAGTCAGCGGAATATGATGGATATTGAACCCCCTCAGATCATAAAATGGGGGAATACCCCTTGAATCATGGAAAAGCGCCCGTTCAAAAAAGAATTTGAGACACGAGCGGCTTGCAAGATTGCCCAGCGCCACGGCCAGCAGGGAAAGGGTCAGAAGCGCTCTGTTGTCGCTGGCAAGAAGCCCTCTGCTGCGGACAGCCATAAAATTCAGCCGCAGAAAAGGATGCTCAAGGATTTCCCGGACACTGCGGCGGGTCAATACCGCCTGCTGTATCCGGATACTTTCCCGTGTCACCGCCTCTGGAGACGGCTTTCCAACATACATTTGATGGATATATGCGGTTTCAAAATCCGCCAGAGATTTCAGGGGGTCCGCCGTACACTGACAGGCGAAACGCCAGGCGCCGATAGAGGAACCGATCAGAAATAACGGCTTTTGCCGGTTTTTAAACCACTCTGAGAATAAAACCCTGTCCAGATGCCGCAGCACCAGCCACTTGGGGCCTCCTGCGGCCCCGGCCACGGTCGTGATCTGTTCCGGCGTCAGCCCTCCGTCACGGATAATTTCATAGGCTTTTCTCCCGGCGCGAAAAACGATATCTTCCATCAGGACGCCTTCAGATTGATTTCCGCAGACAACTCAGGGGCAATCCGGCCTTCCAGAAATCCTGGTTTCAAAAAAGCAGGCTCCGGATAACGGTAAAAGCCCTGACCGGTTTTCATCCCCAGCCGGCCGGCATCTATATAACGTTTCATGAACGCCGCATTGGTCAGCGCCTGAGGATCCTGACGCTTTCTGGCCCAGTAATCCGTCACTTTCCACACGGTATCCAGGCCGATGCTGTCCATAATGCCAAACGGACCGCTGGGAGTGCGCATGATACCTATCCACGCCCGGTCGATGTCTTCCACGGAAGCCACCGCATTGGAGGCCAGCGCCTGCGCGGCCCTGAGAAGCTCCGTCAGCATGGCATTAAAAACATAGCCGATATTTTCTTTCTGCAGCAGGATGGCAATCTGCCCGATCCGTTCCGCAAACGCCTGAATGATCGCGACCGTTTCAGGCGATGTGCCCGGATGAGGCATGATATCCACCACCTGCGTCACCTGGATATCATGGAAGTGAAAAGCTGCGAATCTGTCCGGCCTGCCGGTAGCCTGTGCAAACATGGAAGGCATCAGGGTAGAGGTGTTGGTGGTGAAAATGGTGTGAGAAGGACAGAGTTTATCGAACTGGGCAAAAACACGGGCTTTCAATTCCGGATCTTCGGGCACGGATTCACTCACAAAATCCGCATTTCTGGCGGCATCCGCAGGATCGCTGGTGCAGCGAATGCGTTCGAGAGCAGCCTGCGCAGCTTCAGAAGTCAGCCTTCCATGTTTTTTAAATGAATCCGACAGGAGAACGATACGTTTCATCGCATTGTCCAGATATCTGGATTCAACATCGTACAGCGTCACATTATAACCGCTGATGGCGCACTGGAACCCGATCTGCTGCCCCATCGTGCCGGCCCCGATAATCAGTACATGAGAAATTTCATCTATATTCAATCTGTAATCTCCTCAAGTTGCAAGTGAATTTACTACAGTAAAAAATCAAGAAAGAACCGCGCCGCCTTGTGTCAGCATCTGAGAGACGGTATTTTTGAGACTTTCACGCCATGGTTTTGGATGAATGCCGAATCCGGTCTGGATTTTCGTACAATCGAGCGCTGAATAGACAGGGCGCTTTGCAGGCGTTGGATACTGTTCAGTCGTAATGGGTTCCACATGTGACGTTTTCAGCGGAACCATTTTCCCGGCAATGTCCAGAATCGCTTGCGCAAATTCATGCCAGGAGATAACGCCGTCTCCACAATAATGATAAACGCCCCAGGCAACTTCCTGTTTGTCCCGAATATGCGCGGCAATCGTCAGAATGGCGTCCGCCAGATCCGCTGCGCAGGTGGGGCATCCCCACTGATCCGCCACGACCCGCACACTGTCTCTTTCCATCCCCAGCCTGAGGATGGTGCGCACAAAATTGGCGCCATGCAGCGCGTACAGCCATGACGTTCTCAGGATCACATGGCGGGGCAGAATTTTCTCCACCACAGCTTCACCGAGTGCTTTGCTTCGGCCATAAACACTGAGCGGCGCGACCGGATCGCTTTCACGATAAGGTTCCTTCCGGTTTCCGTCAAATACGAAATCGGTTGAAATATGAATCAGAGGAATTCGCTCCTCGCAGCAGATATGCGACAGAACCGCCGGCCCCAGGCTGTTGACTTTCAGGGCGTCCATCTCGCGGGATTCCGCCATGTCCACCTGGGTAAAAGCCGCACAGTTGATCACAAGAGATGCCCGTGACGCTTCAACAGCCGTTCGGATGTGGTCGGGACAGGTGATATCCACCTCCGGCAAGTCAACAGGAAACGGCGAAAATCCTCTGCCCGGACTCTGACGCATCAGCTCTCCGCCAAGCTGGCCGTTGGCTCCGGTAATCAGCAGGTTCATGGCGTTACCTCCCGATGCGCTGTAAATTCGGAAAGACGGGGCAGACGGGCGTCCTTATCGGAGACAATGGGGTTTTCAACGGGCCATTGAATGCCGATGGCCGAGTCTGACCACAGAATACCGCCTTCATCATTCTTAGCGTAAAAATCCGAACATTTATACATGAACAGCGCTGTTTCGCTGAGAACGCAAAAACCGTGGGCAAACCCTTCGGGGATAAAAAGCTGCCGCCGGGTCTGACTCGACAGATGCACTCCGACCCACTGGCCCATCGCGGGGGAATCCGGACGGACATCCACCGCCACGTCGAATATCTCCCCCGAAATCACCTGAACCAGCTTGGCCTGAGGCCGGGTCATCTGAAAATGAAGCCCGCGCAATGTGCCTTTCACGGAAAACGACAGATTGTCCTGAACGAATTCATGCGAAATACCGGCCTCGTGGTAACGCTTCCGATGATAGGTTTCCATGAAAAAACCGCGGTTATCTGTAAAGACATCGGGTTCGACAATAACAACCCCTTCCAGCGATGTCGGGATAACATTCATAAGCATTCCTTTTACTGATGATCCATGATATTTCCGGCGTTACCCTTATCACAATCATCCCCTGTCAAACAACCGGAAAACCTCTTCTGAGAAAGTTCGCCGGCATGATAGGAACTGCGGACAAACGGGCCGCTGGCGACTTTCAAAAACCCCATGTTCAGCGCTTCAGCCTTCCAGTCATCAAATTCTTCCGGCGGGACAAAGCGTTCAACCGGCAACTGCTCCGAAGACGGCTGCAAGTACTGGCCCAGTGTCAGTATCCGGCAGCCTGCATTCCGTAAATCCGTCAATGTCCGGCGGATTTCCTCTGAAGCTTCCCCCAGCCCCAGCATCAGACCGGATTTGGTCTGGATATGAGGGGCCATATCGCCGGCCTGCCGGATCACATCTATAGAGCGCAGATATACAGCCTCCGGCCGCACAGCAAGGTATAACCGCGGCACTGTTTCCACATTGTGATTGAGTACATCAGGCCTTGCATTCAGAACCAGTCGTAGCGCCTCTGGATTTCCCTGAAAATCCGGGATCAGGACTTCGATGCCGGCTTCCGGAATCCGTTCCCGCACCGCCAGAATGGTTGCCGCAAAATGACCGGCCCCACCGTCAGGCAGATCATCCCGGGTAACGGATGTAATCACCACATAGGATAAATCCAGATCCTTCGCTGCGTTGGCCACTCGGGACGGCTCCAGAGAATCCAGCGGATGCACCATGCCGTGCGTCACCGCGCAGAACCGGCAATTCCGGGTGCAGGACGGCCCCATGATCAGAAACGTAGCCGTTCTGGCCGTATAGCATTCCCACTGATTGGGACATCTGGCTTCCTGACATACCGTATGCAGATGACAATTTTTCAGAATTTCCCGGACAGATTCATAAGCAGGACCTGAAGGCAGACGCTTTTTCAGCCATGGAGGTTTTTGCGTGTGGACAGACATCGATCTCTCTCTGTTAAGGCGCTATGCCCAGGATAATCAAAGGAACCGCAGGCACGCCGCGCCCCTGCCTGATGACGTTGTAAAGTTCACCTTCATAATAGGCAACGCCGGAACTCATTTGAGACTGAAGGGTCTTCATAGGTAAAATCTCAATACCGACATCAATTTTATCGCCAACGTAGAAAGCAAGATGTTTGACAAAAAGATCATAGGCAACAAATGCGTATTTGCCGAACTGCACTTCTATGGCTACCCTGTCTTTGATGAAATCAGTCTGATTGTAGCTGAAAATTGGCGTCTCACCCGCTTCTTCGATTTCTTTTTTTTGTTCAGCCGCACCCATTGTCAGGGTTTTTCTGATGAGCTTTTCATTTTTTGTAACCCAATAACTGACCCTGCTTTCATTCCATTTTTCCTTTGATAATAACGTCTTGAAACGGGTATTCATGTCAATTGGACTGTAAAGGAGCTTTCCCACCATTCCTTTTTCTCTGGAGACCTTGGTCTTGCAGGCATCTGCATTTACGGAATCAACGACTTTTTGAATTTGTTCCCATAACTTTGGTTTGTGAACAATCAGAAACTCCAGACCATTTAGATGGGAGTAGGTTTCGATAATCTTCATTTGATGGCATACTCAGTGTGTTTTTCAAGCAATTGCAGTTGCGCGTCATTTTTTTGCTTTACCCATGGGGCAATTCTTAAATTGTTACCTGCTGCCTCCGGATCATAAACCGGCCTGCCCATAGGGCGGGTTTTTAAAACACCCGCTATTTCCTGCTGGATACGGTTCATCGCAATATCCACGTATTTAGGCACTGTTTCAGCACCGGCGCCTCTGCGGTTATGCCGGATTGCAGCGACAATGGATGTACCAGCGCCCAGAAACGGATCAAACACCCAATCATCTTCATTGGAAAGTGAAAGAACAAGTCTTTCTATCAGTTCAACCGGAAACTGACAGGGATGCTCCGTCTTTTCGATATGATTGCTTTTTACATTCGGAATAATCCAAAGATCACCCGGATTTTTCCCGAGGGGATTGCATGAATACTGCCCTGCTTTCGGCCCCTTGAAGTATTTTTTGCCGGGATATTTTTGTGGAACCCGTATAGGGTCGAGATTAAAGATATAATCTTTGGTCTTTGTGAACCAGATGATGGTTTCATATCTGCCGGATAACCGCCGGGAGCAGTGAAGCCCGTGCTCAAAGTGCCAGATAATGCGGTTACGCATTTTAAGACCAAGATCATGGAAAACAGGATATAGCACGGTATCTATAGGAACAATAGCACCATCATCTACATAGTTGCCGACCTGCCAGCAGATACTGCCCTGGTTGGAAAGCGCCCTGACACAAGCCGCAATAACTTCCGCCTGCTGTTCAAGATATTTTTTCAGGTTGAGTTTTTTCTCGTATTCTTTACCAATGTTATATGGAGGCGAAGTAACGATGAGCTGAAGCGCACCATCAGGGATTGTTTTTAACAAGTCGAGGCAGTTGCCTTGAAATACAACCACGCTGTCGGCAGGAGTGAAATTTTTTGAAATGGATATCTTTTGAAACATGGAGGCTAATCTATCGGAAAACGACATGGCAATCAAGACTCGATTGTCATTATACAGGGGACTTCTTACGAAGCCGTCATATATGGAGTAACGAGCCATATATTGAGCACGATTTATATCTTGACAAAGCTGGTTATCGCAAATATATATTCGAAAAAATGAATATAGAGGTGTGATATGGAACAATTTGTCAAAGTCATGAAAGCATTGTCCGATACCGGCCGGATAAAAATCATCAAAATGCTTCAGCACAAGTCCATGTGCGTCTGTGAAATTCAGAAAGCGCTGGATATTCCCCAACCCTCCGCATCCCGGCAACTGAAGATTCTGGAGGAGGCGGGGCTGGTTACAAGCCAGAAAAATGGCTTATGGGTTAACTACATGCTTGCAGATGGCATGGACAGCCCCTACGCCGCCATACTGATTGGGGGCATGAAACACTGGTTTCAGGATGACCCCGATGTTGTCGCTCTTGTCAGAATGCTGCCGGAAATCCGCAGAGAAGATATCTGCAAAGAATGAAAAGGAGGGTACATGTCAACTATCCGCAAGCTTTCTTTTCTTGATCGTTTTCTCACCCTGTGGATTTTTCTGGCCATGTTCATAGGGGTATTCTGTGGGTATCTGTTTCCGGGAATCAGGGATGTCATCAACCTGTTTCAGGTTGGAACCACCAATATCCCCATTGCCATCGGACTGATACTGATGATGTATCCGCCGCTGGCCAAGGTCAAGTATGAAGAGTTGAAAGAAGTCTTTACAAACGGAAGGGTGTTGCTGCTTTCTCTGGTGCAGAACTGGATCATCGGACCGATTCTGATGTTTCTTCTGGCCGTTACCTTTTTATCCGGTCATCAGGAATACATGGTGGGCTTGATCATGATCGGCCTTGCCCGCTGCATCGCCATGGTGATCGTATGGAATGATCTGGCATCGGGTGATACGGAATACTGTGCGGGGCTGGTGGCGTTCAATTCCATCTTTCAGGTGCTGTTTTTCTCGCTGTACGCGTGGGTGTTCATCACGGTGCTGCCCGGATGGATCGGGCTCAAAGGCATGGTCGTTCATATTTCCATCGGCCAGATCGCCGAAAGCGTTTTTATTTATCTGGGCATTCCCTTCATTGCCGGCATGATCACCCGCTGGATCGGGTTAAAGACAAAGGGCAAAAAATGGTATGAAGAACGCTTCATCCCTAAAATCAGTCCTGTGACGCTGATCGCGCTTCTTTTTACCATTCTGGTGATGTTTTCCCTCAAAGGCGAATACATTGTTCAATTGCCGCTGGATGTCATCCGGATCGCTGTTCCGCTGTGCATTTATTTTTTCATCATGTTTTTCGTATCTTTTTTTCTGTCCATGAAATTCAAGGCAACCTACGAACAGTCCGCAACCTTGAGCTTTACCGCGGCTTCCAACAATTTCGAGCTGGCCATTGCCGTTGCCGTCGCGGTGTTCGGCATCAACTCCGGGCAGGCTTTTGCCGCGGTGATCGGCCCGCTGGTGGAAGTGCCGGTATTGATTTTACTGGTAAACGTGGCGCTGTGGTTCAGGAAAAAATATTTTCCCTTTTCAAAAGTCACCCCCACAGGCGTCTGCCATCTGACCTGCAAACCGTAGCCGCCACTCTATCGCTTTCAAGATAATATTATGGAGGCTCTTTACATGAGAACAGGCATTGTCAAAACCGGAATCAGGCTGATTTTACCCATTATGCTTATTGTTGTGATGATTTTCTGGCTGACGGGAGTTTTCCGGAAGGGGGCCATTCAGCCCGAAAAGCTGGCTGTAAAAACAGTTTCAGCGGCCGGCATGCCTGTCTGGCAGGTGGTGTTAACCCGGACACCGGTTATATCGGAAGCTGTCGGTGCTGTTCAGCCTGAATATCAAATGACAATAGCATCCCGGATTTCAGGCGATATTATCGAAATGCGGGTGCACGCCGGACAGCGTGTCCGAAAAGGCGATCTTCTGGTACGGCTTGACGCCCGCGATATCACAGCTCGGGTGTCTCAGGCCACAGAAACCCTGCGCCGGGCCCAGGCCACGCGCGATCTGGCGGTCAGCGATTACCGGCGCGACAAACCGCTTGTGGATAAAGCCGTCATTCCCCGCTCCGAATTCGATCAGACGGATATGCGCCTCAGAACAGCCGAAGCGGATGTACAACACGCCAAAGAGGCGCTGCGCGAAGCGCAAGTCTCGCTGAGCTATGCCGAAATCCGAAGCCCGGCAACGGGAGTCGTCATCGACAAGCTGACCGATGCCGGCGATCTGGCGACGCCGGGAAAAGCGCTTCTCACCATGTATGAGCCCCGGCATCTGTGGCTTGAATCCAGTGTGCGCGAGCATGAAGCATCGCTTCTTCATATCGGTTCGGAATATACGGTGCGTATCGACGCCACCGGAGAAAAAATGACCGGAAAGCTGGCTGAAATCGTTCCCTCCGCCGATCCTACGAGCCGCACCGTAACCGCCCGGATTGTGTTGGCCCACACGGATGGGCTCTATCCCGGCATGTTCGGACGCCTTCTGATTCCTGTCCGGGAAGCACAGGCGCTGCTCATCCCCGAAAGCGCCATCATCCGGATCGGACAGCTCCGCATGGTGGATGTCATCACAGATGGACAGGTGCAGCGGCGTTCGATTCAGACTGGAGAGCATACCGGCAAGCAGGTGGAAGTATTGAGCGGGCTTGCAGACGGCGAAAAGATTGCGCTATCCCCATTACGTGGAGGCGCGTCATGAAAACCGGGCACAACAGCCTTACCATCCGGATCGTTCAGGCGTTTCTGGGGTCCAACCTTTCACTGATTCTTATCTTGCTCTCACTTACGGTAGGCGCTGTAGCGCTCATGGTCACGCCAAGAGAGGAAGAACCGCAGATCGTGGTGCCGGTCGCTGATATTTTCGTGGCCTTTCCCGGTCATTCCTCACGGGAAGTCGAACAGCTTGTCTCTTCACGACTTGAAAAATATCTCTTTCAAATTGACGGCGTCGAATATGTGTATTCGCGTTCGATGCCCGGCCAGAGCATTGTAACGGTACGCTTCTATGTGGGACAAGACAGGGAAAAGAGCCTGGTGAAGCTTCGCAAATGGCTTGACCAGAACACCGACAAGATTCCCCCTGGCGTTACCGGTTATGTGGTCAAGCCCATCGAAACCGATGATGTTCCCATCGTGACGTTGACATTCACCAGCCCGTCCGAAGACGACTACAGCCTGCGCCGTATTGCGGAAGAAGTGATGGATCGCCTTCAGTCCGTTCCCGATGCAGGCATCACGTCGATTGTCGGCGGCAGACCTCGCCAGATTCTGGTGCGGCTGAATCCTGAAGGCATGGCCGCCTTTCATGTCACACCGCTTGATGTCAGCCGGACACTTCAGGCTGCTGACGCCAACGTTCAGGCCGGAAGCTTCTCACAGACCGACCGGGATATCCGCGTAGAGGCCGGCCGGTTTCTTGCCAACAAACGGGATGTCGAATCGCTCGTGGTAGGCGTATCCACCGGCAGGTATTCACCACTTTCGCATGGAGCGCCGTCTGACAGCCACCCGGTGTATCTGAAAGACGTGGCGCATGTGGAGGACAGCCCCGGAGAAGTGACAAGCTATGTACGGTTCAGCGCAGGGCCGGCCTGGACGCACGCCAAAGAGGCCGGCGCTGCGGGCCAGTGGATTAAAGGCGCGCCCTCCGGTTCTCCGCCAGCGTCACAGCCTGCCGTAACCATCGCCATTGCCAAACAAAAGGGCGCCAACAATGTCCGGGTCGCAGAAGACATTCTGGCCCGCATGAATCAGATCCGCAAAGAAATTGTCCCCAATGACGTGAGCGTGGCGATCACGCGGAATTACGGCGTTACGGCCAACGACAAGGTGAACGAGCTGGTGGAAGGGCTGGTGGTGGGCATTATCGTCGTGATCGCTCTGCTTACAATGGGTCTGGGATTTACCGAATCGCTTGTCGTGGCGGTGGCTGTTCCGTGTGTGTTCGGCCTGACGCTTGCCATCAATTACCTTTTCGGGTTTTCCATCAACCGGGTGACATTATTCGCCCTGACGGTGTCGCTGGGGCTTCTGGTGGATGATCCTATCGTGGATGTGGAAAATATCCACCGCCATTTTGAAATGACCGGCAGCGCCACCCGCGACATCGTTCTGGAAGCTGTCAATGAAGTGCGTCCGCCGCTGATCGCCGCAACGATAGCCGTCATCATCTCTTTTGTACCGCTTTTTTTCGTGACCGAAGAAATGCACGATTACCTGCGCCCGATGGCGGTCAATGTGCCGGTTACCATGTTTATGTCCATGTTCGTTTCATTCACCATCACCCCCTGGCTGGCCTATCACGCCCTCAAAAATCGCTATAAATCGAGCTCCCCGAACAGCAGCGTTGCGGTGGTTGCACCTCACGAACCGGCCGACATCACACAAAGCCGGCTCTACCGTCTTTTCCGTCCGCTGCTGGAGCCGCTTCTTAAAAGCCGGAAGCTCTCCTTCGGATTTCTTCTGGTGATCCTTATCGCTTTTGTGGCGAGTCTTTCACTGGTCGGCACCCGGCGGGTGCAGCCCAAACAGCTTCCCTTCGACAACAAGGATGAACTGCTGCTGGTCATCGACATGCCGTCCGGAACGACGCTGGAACGTACGGATGCCGCTGTCCGGGATTTTGAAGCTTATCTGCACACCGTGCCTGAAGTCACCGATTTTGAAGCCTATGTCGGGACGCACTCGCCGGTTGATTTCAACGGACTCTCACGCAAGTATTTTTTAAGAGAACTGCCGAACAAAGCCGATATCCGGGTGAACCTTATTCATAAAACGGAGCGCCTGGCGACCAGCCACGCGATCGCCCTGAGGCTGAGAAGCGATCTGACGGCCATCGCTGAGAAAAATAGCGTCAAGCTCAAGATTGTGGAGCTTCCCGCAGGGCCTCCGGTGCTTTCGACGGTTGTGGCTGCGGTCTATGGCAGCCCCGGTCAGAGCTACAACGATATCATCGCCGCTTCGCACATTGTGAAAAACCGGATGCGTCGCGAACCCGGCGTGGTGGATGTTGATGACACGGTCGAGGAAGATCAGACCAAGATGGTTTTTGTAACCGACAAGGAAAAAGCGGCATTAAACGGCGTTTCCACCGAAGACATCAGCCGGACGATTCAGATGAGTCTTCATGGTTTTGCCGCAGGAGCACTGGCGGTTCCGGACGAGAGAGAGCCGCTTCAGATTGTTCTCTGGCTGCCGCGTGCGCAGCGCAGCGGAACATTTAATCTTTCACAGATTTATGTCAGGGGCGTGAAAGGCAACCTGGTACCCATCGCAGAGCTGGGGCGCTGGCGGAAAACGATCGAAGACAAGACGATTTATCACCGCGATCTGGAGCCGGTCGTGTATGTCACCGCGGAAATGGCGGGCAGACCGCCGGTGGAAACCATCATGGATATCCGTGCCGATGAACGCCTGCCCAGCCAGATGCAGCCTGAAGGCGTCGGCGTATCCAGCGCCACAGCCAGACCGCTTCAGGATCGCACGCTCATGAGTAAGGGGGGCGGCGTTTTCTGGGCGCTTCCGGAAGGCATCCGCGTTCACTGGTGGGATGAAGGGGAAATGCGGCTGACTGTCCATATCTTCCGGGACCTGGGGATAGGCTTTCTGGGCGCGCTGCTGGGTATTTACATCCTGCTGGTCTATCAGACAGGGTCTTTCGGTCTTCCCCTTGTCATCATGCTGGCCATTCCGCTTATGGTGATCGGCGTCATGCCCGGATACTGGCTGCTCAACCACATCGGCGTTCATATGGTGGGCGGCTATCGGGATCCCATGTTTTTTTCTTCGCCGGCCATGATCGGGATGATCGCCCTGTCAGGCATCGTGACGCGAAATTCCATCATTATCATTGACTTCATTCATCTATCCCTGATGCGGGGAAAAGCGCTGATCCCGGCCATTGTGGAAAGCTGCGCCGTGCGCCTGCGTCCGATTCTTCTCACATCGGGCGCCGCCATGCTGGGTGCATTCCCCATTACGATGGATACCGTTTTTGCGGGGCTTGCCTGGTCGCTCATTTTCGGGCTTCTGGCGTCAACGCTGTTCAGTCTTTTCGTGATTCCGGTGGCGTATCACCTGATTTACGCCCACAAACCGGGGCATGGGCTGCCCGATAACATGCAGGAAGCCCAATCATGACGCCGTATCTGCGCTTTCGATACCCCTTATCTCAAGTGTTAAAGGAATATGACGTATGCAGATAAAACGAATCCTGATGATCTGGTTATTGCTGTCATTCCCCATGACCATAGCATCGGCGGACAGCGGCGCAACAAATTCCTCAACCATGACTCTGGATCAGGCTGTAAGCTACGCTCTGGCGCACAGCCCGGACTTACAGGCTGCGCAGTCCGAAATCACCCGAAGGGAAGGAATAGCGGCAACCGCCCGTTCGGGGCTGCTCCCCCAGGTTGATGTGTTCGGCGACATGAATCACACCTATTACGATCACGCTTTTCCGCCCGCAACATCGCCGCAGACCATCCGGTTCGATGACATGATCTATACGGCAGGCGCCGAACTCAAATTCCTGGTATGGGATTTCGGGCAGACAGCCAACGAACTGACCGCGGCGCGAGATCGCATTCAGGCAGCGCAGTCGCTCCAGAATCGCCGGAAACAGGAAGTCATTTATACGACAGCGGCGCTGTATCTGAAAACCCTTACCTATGACGACCTGATCAACGCGGCAATATCCACTCAAAAAAGTCTCCAGTCGCTGCTCCGGCAAACCAGAGAGCTGGCCGACGCCGGCAGGGCGGTGCCTGCGGATGTCCTGAAAGTCTCTACCCGCCTGGCTGAAATTGAAAGCGACCTGGCCACTCTCGACGCCGGCAGGCAAACATCGCTCAGTCAGCTTGCCGCAGCCATTGGATGGGAAGATGAACCGCCCCGGCTGCAATATGAACCTCCGGAAGCGGATTTTTCGGCGAGATATGAAAATGCAGAAGCCCTGATCTCGAAAGCCTTTGCGCAACGTCCGGATCTGCGTTCACAGGAAAGTGAGATCGACGCGGCGATTCATCAGGAAACAGCCGCCCGAAGTTCCCGATGGCCGCGCGCCGAACTGCGGGCAGGGGCTTATGAATACGCTGCTGCAGATCCGGTATCGAGTCTGGGAAATTCAGGCCCCAAACCGGACAGCGCCGTTGGAGACCTGGCGGTGGGGCTTCACATATCCATGCCGCTGTTTGATGCCGGCAGGCGCTCCGGTCAGATTCAGACCGCCGCCGCACAGACGGAACTTGCCAGAACGGCGGAACGCAAACTCCGGCTCAATATCGCCAAAGAAGTCCGCAGCGCGCTGGCGGATCTTGAAAGCGCCCAAAAGCGCGTGCAGGCCACTCAGGAATCGGTCGTTCAGGCCAACGAAGTACTCCGTAACGAAAAACTCAAATACGCCGCAGGCCGCAGTGTGATCAATTTCGTGCTGGACGCCGAAGCAACGCTCCTTACTCACGAGTCGCGTCTGCGGCAGGCCCAGCGGTCGATGCGTATCACGCAACTGGTTCTGGACTTAGATGTGGGGAATATCGATCCGGCAGCGGTCGCCTCCGGTGCGCCGTAAGCTTTACCGGTGAATCAGCCCCGCCAGTTCTGTTGTAGAGAGATAAATGGAGTGTCCTCTGAATTGCTGGAAAACTTCCTTGACAATGGCCATGCCAGTTGATAAGCGAAAAATTGCTCAAAAAGCGATTTTGGACAGACAGTCAAGCGGACTGAAACGGCCGAGATATCTTTTTCCATTTGCCTGCGAACTTTTTACAAAGCCGTCCCAAAATCGACTTTTTACGAGGGCATCAATTTTGATAAAATCATAATTTCGTGTGTATATGTAAGCATGTATATACACATGGAGGATTTATGCGTACCAATATGTATTTTTATCAATTGTTTTATATGGTTAGATACAATTCCCACTCTGTTTGCTGTTTAACACCGATTTTCGCTCATATTTATGTCGATAACACAACAACGCCTGTTATCAGAAAAATTAATTCAGGAATCGTGATCCAGGAAGGAACAAATACTTGAAGGTCATCGTACATTTTCCAGTAGTGTTATCCAATATGACGATTAAAACTATCCAAAATCACAGTTAAAACATAATTTGTAATCGTGTAAAATTCACTCTTTAAGGCTAATATCCAATTGATATTAAATGAATATATTG
>LKPX01000057.1 GCA_001443525.1 Desulfobacteraceae bacterium RAAP-1
TGATGATACTGGCCTTGAATTCGTCAGGATATTGTTTCATGAGTTTTCCTTACACTATCGCCCCCTCAAGTTCAAACAAAATCCGTTATTGGGAGGCGACATCTATCCTGACACAGGGGGATAACGAAGGATGCGGACTTTTTACGAAGGCATCAAAATTGTAAGATAAATCACCTAAAGAGAAGAGGCAGAAAGGTATTGTTTACAGCAAAAAAGACTCAATGCGAAGTAGAAATCGGGACAGTGCCATTCCGCTGCACATTTATCGGTTATCATTTTAAACTCGACTCATTTTTGTCTTGACACATGGGTCCACTACACATACAGAGATATTGAACGCCGTCCTTTAATCTGATACAAAAGGCGATGTTAGATTCACAGGCAGTCATGAGAACGGAGGCAGCATGAATATAGGAACCAGTCTTTCTGCACTCAACGCGTTTACTGTCCAGATGGACGTCACGGCTAATAACGTAGCCAATGTCAATACCAATGGGTTTAAAAGCAGCGGTGTAACACTGGAAAACGGCCAGGGCCAAACTGTCAAAGCCAGCGTCATAGCGAATAATTCATCATATCCCCTGGCTTCAAACAATTCGAACGGAAATGGTGCAGAAGAATTGTCGAATGTTGACATCGTTAATGAAATGACCCAACTGATACCCACGCTGCATGCCTACGATGCAAATCTGAAGATGATTGAAGCCAATATCGAAACACGTGGTACACTGATCAATATGGTTGTTTAATTCCAGGTATGATTCCAGTTCCATAACTCGCGATTTCGGGGACAGCCTGCTTTATGAAAACATGCCTGTTAATTGTCGATCCGCAAAAAGATTTCTGTGACCCTGACGGATCGCTTTTCGTGCCAGGCGCCGATGAGGATGCTATTCGACTGGGCGCCATGATTGACCGAGTGCGATTAAAACTGGACACAATCAAAATTACGCTTGACAGTCACCATCGGCTTCACATCGCTAACCCGATTTTTTGGTATAATGCAGCAGGCGGTCATCCATCGCCTTTTACTATCATCACAAGGGAAGACGTGCGTGATGGCCGCTGGATGCCGTTCGATGCCGCCCTCAATGAGCGTGTCCTGAACTATGCAGAGCAACTTGAACAAAATAATCGATACCAGTTGTGTATCTGGCCGGAACATTGTCTGATTGGAACATGGGGTCAGACTGTAGCAGATCCGGTATGTCAGGCAATTCTCAGATGGGAAGATCGTCCGGCGGTTGTCAACTGGCTGACAAAAGGTAGCAATATTTACACCGAACATTACTCGGTTGTGCAGGCGGATGTTCCGGATCCCTCAGATCCTCAGACGCAGTTGAACACGGCCTTTCTAAAAGATCTCCAATCTTACGATGTCATCGGGTTTACCGGTGAGGCGCTCAGCCATTGTGTTTCAAATACGGGGCGCGATATTGTGGCAAACTTCGCTGCCAGATATATCCGAAAGATTCATCTGATAACAGACTGCTCTTCCAGCGTTCCGGGTTTTACGCATATTGCAGACAGTTTTCTCTCAGACATGAAGTCTTTTGGAATGCAGTTTTGTACATCAGAGGATTTTTTAAAATAACAGATTAAGCCTTCTTGCTGCAATTTATCGATTGTCCATATACACAAGGCCAGCATACCGAATATTGTTCCGAGCGCACAGACGCCTGTCCAGCCCCAGACGGCATAAATCCATGAAGAAAGAGACGATCCCGCAACCCCTCCGGCAAAAAAACAAGCCATGTATGAGGCCGTCAACCGACTGCGCGCTTCGGGACACAAGCGGTAAATCTGGCTCTGATTGGTGATGTGCAGGGCCTGAACGCCAAAATCCAAAAGAACGATTCCGAGCATCAGAACCCACGTCGTATGGCGGCCAAATTCAATCGGCAGCCAGGAAACAATAATCAGCACGATAGCCGCCAACGTGGTTTTATTATCTCTGCCGCGGTCGGCAAGCCGTCCCGCGACCGAAGCAGCACTTGCTCCGGCAACTCCTGCCAGACCAAACAGGCCGATGATTCCGGGTGAATAGTTGAACGGCGGTTTAGACAACAAAAACGCCAACGGTGTCCACAGGACACTGAAGATCGCAAAAGCAATGGCTCCGTAGGCTGCCCGCAGGCGCAGCACGCGCTCTTCCCGAAAAAGCGGCGGAATCGATCTGAGAAGCGCCCGATAGCCGAATCTGACCCTGGAGGCATATAACGGCAATCCTCGATACATCATGCCTGCAATCAAAATCATAAGCACAGAGGCTGACCAGAAGACAGAACGCCAGCCGCCAATTTGCGCCAAAATTCCAGCAGCAGTCCGCGCCAGGAGCACCCCCAAGAGTAGGCCGCTCATGACAGTTCCCACGACGCGCCCCCGTTCCGCAGGACCGGCCAGGTCCGCTGAGAACGCAACCAGTATCTGCGCCACAACCGATAAGGCGCCCACAATGACTGACAGTATGATCAGCAGTATCGCGCTGGACGCAAAACCTATACCTGCCAGGCCAGCCGCCATGCCGATAGTCATGATGACCACCAGGTTACGGCGTTCATAAATATCCCCCAAAGGCACCAGCAACACCAAACCCAGTGCATATCCCAACTGCGATGATGTCACGATCAACCCGGCATATGTCTCAGTCATCCCCAAAGAGCCGCGAATCGCTTCCAGCAAAGGCTGTGCATAATATATGCTGGCTACAGTCAAGCCTGTGGCCACCGCAATCAGAAGAACCAGCGATCTGTCAAGCCTGTTATTCTCATCAGTTATTTCAGAACCGCCTTCGATTGCGGTATTGTCTTTAATGTGCGGCATAACCATTTTGTTGCTCCATAGCGTTTTTTAAATAACTGCTTGCTGCCACAGAAATATTCCCAACTCCAAAAATATAATATCCGCCATCGCGAAAAACCCCCGACAATTTATGAATAGTTGACATTTTTTCTCTGCCGGATTACATATTTTGCAGATGCACGGGGGAAATATCAACATGCATGTTATCCAGTCTGACGAACATGAATTTCAGGATGATGCGTTGGTTTGTTATTGCTTTAATTACACAAGAAAACAGATTGAAAACGATTACACGGAAAACGGCCGCTCCCTCATTCTGGAGAAAATCACATCTGAAAAAAAAGCGGGAGGATGTGATTGCGCTGTAAAAAATCCCAAAAAGCGCTGATGTCTCGCCGATGTCCGCCAGGTGGTGGACAACGTCGCGAAAACGCATGCGAACATTTTACGAAGCTGTCCGAAATTCGACTTTTTATAAGACCCTCAATTATTGTCATTGCCGGAGTGATATTGTTGGATATCATCCCTATCACTGAAGACGGTTTCCGTCAATCCAACTTTCTGTCTGGTATTGCGGAATTCCAGGCAACCGATATTCTGAATCAGGGAAATCGTGTTTGCCTTCAATCCGGAGAAATCCTGTTCCGGCAGGATGAGCCGGCATATCGATCCTGAACGCTTCAACACTTTTTATAGACTTTCAGAAAAATAATTTCGCTGCGTTATCGGTCGGAGATATACTACAGTATTATCTCCTCCCTGCCGCCTTGCGAAATGAATTTTCTGAAAGCCTATAGAACAAACTCTTACCTTGCTTTTCCATATCATTGCGCCAACGCAATGACGCCGGTCATGGGTGATGCCATGATCCCGTCATGATAAAAATTGATTCGAAAAGGACCATCCGGGAGTTGCTGGAATGTCATTCCCGGCAGGTTGTCCAATAACCTATCCCAAACAGAAAAGGAGAACCATCATGTTTTGTTTTCAATGTCAGGAAACCGCCAAGAACACCGGCTGCACGGTCAGAGGCATGTGCGGGAAACCGGAAGAAACCGCCAATCTTCAGGATCTTCTGATCTTTGTTCTGAAGGGGATATCCATCTATGGCAACCAACTGAACGAACTGGGCGCTGCGGATCGCAGCAATGATGATTTTATCACCCAGGGGCTGTTTGCCACCATCACCAATGCCAACTGGGATAATGAACGATTTGTAGCCATGATCACAGAAGGCCTCAAACGGCGGGATCAGATCAAGGCTAAATTCCTGGCGGCTTATCGGGAGAGAAACGGCCGGGATTTTGACGCGGCTCTGCCCGAAGCCGCCACATGGACAGCGGATAATGTAGCTGCTTTTGCAGAAAAAGCCAAATCCATCGGGGTGCTGGCTACCGAAAACGAAGATGTGCGTTCCTTGCGGGAACTGTTGACCATCGGCCTGAAGGGCATCTCCGCCTATGCCGATCATGCGGCCATACTGGGATTTCATCGGGCCGAAATCAATGACTTCATCATGGAGGCTCTGACCTCCACCACCCGAACCCTGACCGTGGATGAAATGGTTGCCCTGGTAATGAAAGCCGGTCAGACGGCTGTCGCCACCATGGCCCTGCTGGATGAAGCCAACACCACGACATATGGTCATCCGGAAATCACCCAGGTGAACATCGGCGTGGGCAAAAATCCGGGAATTCTGATCAGCGGACATGACCTGAAAGATCTGGCGGAACTGCTTCAACAAACCGAAGGAACCGGCATTGATGTCTATACCCACGGGGAAATGCTTCCGGCCAACTCCTATCCGGCCTTTAAAAAATATGCGCATTTTATCGGCAACTACGGCGGCTCCTGGTGGCATCAGAACCAGGATTTCGAAACCTTTAACGGGCCGGTGCTTCTGACCACCAACTGCATCATTCCCTTGAAAAAGGAAAACACGTATCTGAACCGACTGTTCACGACGGGTGTGGTAGGATTTGTCGGAGCCGGACATATTGCCGACCGGCCGAAAGGCGGCGGCAAGGATTTTTCGGCTCTCATTGAACTGGCAAAAAAATGTCCGCCACCGACTGAAATTGAAACCGGTACGATTATCGGCGGGTTTGCTCACAACCAGGTGCTGGCCTTGGCGGATAAGGTGATCGATGCTGTCAAATCCGGTGCTATCAAGCGCTTTATCGTTATGGCGGGCTGCGATGGCCGCCATAAAACCAGAAGCTATTATACGGAAGTGGCGGAAAATCTGCCCAAAGATACCGTGATTCTTACCGCAGGATGTGCCAAATACCGTTACAACAAGCTAAAGCTGGGTGATATCGGCGGCATTCCCCGCGTGCTGGATGCCGGGCAGTGCAACGATTCCTATTCTCTGGCCGTGATTGCATTAAAGCTTAGAGATGCATTCGGGCTGAAAGACATCAATGAGCTGCCGATTTCCTTCGACATTGCCTGGTATGAGCAAAAAGCCGTGGCCGTGCTGCTGGCGCTTTTAGCACTGGGCGTGAAGGGAATTCGACTGGGCCCCACCCTGCCGGGCTTTCTTTCCCCGACGGTGGCCGGTGTGCTGGTGAAAAACTTCGGCATTCAGACTATCGGCGAGGTTCAGGAAGATATCGCGGCGATGATGGCCGGAAAATAGGAGATGAAGCAATGTCGCTGGTTTCGTAACCGATCATAATCGCTTGCGAAACCATAAACTTTACGGAGGTGATACAATGTTGATGCCCTCGTAAAAAGTCGATTTCTGGACGGCTTCGTAAAAAGTTCGCAGGCAAGGCGCGCAAACCCTGAGAAGTGAGGCGTACTTTTGGGTACGCCGCAACGACGAAGGGTGCAGCGCGACGCAGCATCCGGACTTTTTACGAAGCCGTCAATGTTTGTCGTACTGATTTCTTTTCCGCCCATAAAGCCGGCAAAGATGCCGAGTTTCAGGAGTGGTTTGCCTCAACAAACCAACAGTTTTCAACGGATATCCGACTCACAAGCAATTATAGTGCCACTGATTCAGGAATATATCATCAATGAATCTGTATGTGTTCTTGATAACCTGTACGACAACGTCTTCATCCGCCCACTGAATAAATTCTTCGGCAATACGCGGGTTCTTCTTCCCGCTACGGCCCATAATGAGGATATCGTAAAATTTAAGCGGGTTGCGTGTCCAGGCAGCGGCAGGACATTTGAGGATACACTCGCCGCATCCGATACACCGCCGTTTATCGCGTTTTACCTTTCCCTTGTGCATACTGAGCGCTCCCGTAACCTGACTGGCACAGTTCTTGACGCATGCTTCGCAGCCTATGCAGCGCTGGTAATCATATTGCGGTTCGACCATCCCCACAATCCCGAAATCATTCATGCGTGCTTTAATGCAATCATTGGGGCAACCGGTAAGGGCGACTTTAACATGGTAGTCATTCGGATAGATTTCCTTCTCAATCCGTTGCGCCAGAGAAGTGGTATCATAGTTGGCAAAAGGGCACACGCGGCTGCCGATACATGCAGCAATATTACGGGTTCCAGCAGACGGATATCCCATTGCCGGGTCATGGATATCCACGCCAATGCCGATCTCGATATCCTGCAATAATGGCATGATGAGGCGATTGATCTCAGGAATTCCGGCATAATCGATACCTGAAATCTCAAGTCCATGCCTCGTTGTCAGGTGAACGAGGCCGTCTCCGTAAACTTCAGCGATATGCTTGAGCAGGTCAAAATGCTTTGCCGGCAAACACCCGCCGGGAATACGAATCCTCAAGGCGGTTTTGCCTCGCACCTTGGTAATCCGGTACGCATTTTTTATGGCTGCTTTTGTATTGATATCCAGTGCCATCACGTTCCTCCCATTAATCGACCAATTTGACAGCGTCGTTATAGCGAAAGACCGGACCATCCAGACAGATGTAGTATTCTCCGATTTTGTTGTAATCATAAATTTTATGCAGCACCTTGAATCGCATGCGGGAACCGTTACCTTGATAGTGTTTTCCTGAACAAATTCTGGCGTGAATTCCGTCTGGGGTAAATCCGGCCTGAAGTATCGGATAAAATCATCATTTTTTACTTCCACCAGCACCTCATCATGTCCTGGCCTGACGGCCATGTCGTAGTCGAAAGCGACATTGGATTTCATGGAAACGCAGAAACAGGTATCGAAGCCCTTCGTGCACTCCATCATGACGAATCTGATTCGCTCCCGTAAATGGGCGTAATAAAAATCGGATTGAGGGCCATTTTTGAGATATATTGTATCCAGACGGCGGATGCCATTGATATCGCAGGGTCTTAGGAAAACGAGCAACTTGTTCTCCTCTGGTTTTGGCTCTGAAAACGTCTCACCGGTAAAGTAAAAAAAGCGTCTGTATGATCGGAAAAACCACTTCCTTTGGGGAAAAAGTGGATTTCTCGTTCCAGACAATTTCATCAAAGTTTTTAACTTCATCGTATCGAATCAGACCCATATCGGAATACCGGCCGCGGTTGACAAAACGTTTTGGCCCCAGGATTGTGTAATCCGCGTTCAGTTGGACAATCAGATCATTGAAAGCGGCCTTTGTCAGTTTCCATCCCATGTGTTACCCCTTTCTGTTTTTATCCGCTTACATGTGTGACCTTCTGCTCACAAAGCGCCTTTGAACGCCTCTTATAACCGGACAGTAAAGCAAATGCGGAGTCATTAACCATATAAGAGACGGCTGATTATTGAAAGAGCGTTTCTCACCTTGCCACACAATCTCGGTATACTATAGCTGAAGTAGTTAATATACAATCCGTATCAATATGTTAAAAATAACATATTGATACTTCAAATAAAAATATATTTTGCCATTGACTTTTCCACGTAATTGTACCATCTGTTCTCCTGTGTAAAACTGATGGCTCCATGACATGTCAGAATTCGGACGGCTTTACAGTTCGCAGACAAGCAGTGATGAGGCCGGACCTTTAGTTCATAAAGTTGAACCCCAGCATATCAAATTAGACCAATGCCCTGGATACCCGCTGAAATCAGTATCCACAGGTTCCCATAATCATTGATCAACAGGCTGTCATCATTTTAACAACCTCAATTGAAAGGAGGCCAGCATGGATTGTAACCGGCGAGAATTCATAAAAGTCACCGGGACGGGTGTTTTAGGCCTGTCACTGTTGCAACTGGGTGTCGATATTACGCCTGTTCAGGCATATACCGCCACCCTCAAGACCACAGGCACCAAAGAGATCGTCACCGTTTGTCCATTTTGTTCCGTCAGTTGCCATATTGTTGCCAGCGTCAGGAACGGCAAACTGATCAGTACGGAAGGAGACCCTGAATACCCCATCAACGAGGGAGCACTTTGCGCTAAAGGAGCTGCCTTGTTCACCATGACCCTTGACAATCGCCTTCAAAAGCCCATGTATCGCGCTGCGGGCGCTACCAGATGGGTGGAAAAATCCTGGGAATGGACACTGGAGCAGATTGCCGACCGCGTCAAGAAAGTCCGCGACAAGGATCTGATTCTCAAAAATGATAAGGGGCAGACGGTCAACCGGCTGGAATCCATGTTTTTCATCGGTACTTCACACGCCGATAATGAAGAATGTGCGATTGCCCATCAGATGTCCCGCGGCCTTGGGATTGTTCATATCGATCACCAGGCCCGTACCTGACACAGCCCAACGGTTGCGGCTCTGGCAGAGTCGTTCGGACGTGGGGCAATGACAAATCACTGGGTCGATCTTAAAAACGCTGATGCGTTTCTCATCATGGGTAGTAATGCCGCCGAACACCATCCCATCTCCTTCAAGTGGGTCATGCAGGCCAAGGAAAAGGGCGCCGTGGTTATCCATGTGGATCCCAAATTTTCCAGAACGTCAGCTCGCTCCAGCTTTCATGTACCGCTTCGATCAGGGACAGATATCGCCTTTCTGGGCGGAATGATCAAGTATATCGTCGAGAAAGAAAAGTACTTCAAGGATTATGTTGTTGAATACACCAATGCCTCCTTCATTGTGAACAAAGACTTTTCTTTCAACGACGGTCTGTTCAGTGGTTTTGACTCCCAGGCCCGCAAGTACGATACCAAAACCTGGTCCTTTGAGATGGATGAGACCGGCGTTCCCAAAAAAGACAAAACCCTCCAGGATCCGCACTGCGTGTTTCAGCTCATGAAAAACCACTATTCACGCTACACTCCGGAAAAAGTCTCCGCTATTACCGGCGTGTCTCCCGAAAATCTTCTTAAAGTGTATGATGCCTACAGCGCAACGGGCGTCGGTACCAAAGCCGGCACGGTGATGTATGCTCTGGGCTGGACTCAGCATA
The DNA here is from genome assembly GCA_001443525.1 of Desulfobacteraceae bacterium RAAP-1. Lineage (GTDB taxonomy): Bacteria > Desulfobacterota > Desulfobacteria > Desulfobacterales > Desulfatirhabdiaceae > RAAP-1. The sequence continues at coordinate 9,113 of LKPX01000057.1, forward strand.
CCGTCGGCGTTCAGAATATCCGTGCAGCCTGCATGGTGCAATTGCTGCTGGGCAACATTGGTATCCCGGGCGGTGGCGTTAACGCCCTTCGCGGAGAACCCAACGTTCAGGGCTCCACCGACCACGCCCTGCTCTATAACTCCATTCCGGGTTATCTGGGTACGCCTGTTGCCGACTGGCAGACCATTGCCGATTATAATAAGGCCAATACGCCAGTCAGCAAGGATCCCAAAAGCGCCAACTGGTGGCAGAACAAACCCAAATATCTGGCCAGCCTCCTCAAGGGGTGGTACGGGGAAAAAGCTACTGCGGACAACGATTTCTGCTACGGCCTGCTGCCCAAAGTCGAAAATGGCGTGGATTACTCCTACATGTATCTCTTTGACCGGATGCTTCAGGGCAAGATGCGCGGGGGCTTTATCTTCGGCCTAAACCCAATGAACTCTCTGGCCAACAGCAACAAGGCCCGGGCTGCTATGGATAAGCTGGACTGGGTGGTGGTTTCCGAGCTGCACCACTCCGAAACCACGGACAACTGGCGCCGGCCGGGCGTTGACTCCAAAAAGATCAAGACCGAGTATTTCCTGCTGCCGTCAGCCCACCGCATTGAAAAAGAAGGCACAGTCACTAACAGCGGGCGCTGGACACTCTGGCATCACAAGGCCATCGAGCCTATGGGCCAGGCCAAACCCTTTGGTTTCATGCTGGTAGGACTGATGAACATCCTCCGCAACAAATACCTCAAGCAGGGCGGAGCGCTGCCGGAAGCCTTAACCCATCAGGACTGGCCGAAGACTTATGTCCCTGAAGACTGGACAAAACGAATCAACGGTTTTTTCCTGACGGACGCCAAATTTGGAGGTAAAGAATATAAAAAAGGCCAGCTCGTGCCCACATTCGGCGCTCTGGCTGCGGATGGATCCACATCGAGCCTCTGCTGGGTATATACCGGAAGCTTCACCGAAGAAGAAGGTAACAAGACCAAGCGACGCGATGCCAAACAGACACCGATGCAGGAAAAAATCGGTTTGTTCCCCAACTGGGCCTGGTGCTGGCCTGTCAACCGCCGCATCATTTACAACCGCGCCTCGGTAGATCCCACCGGCAAACCCTGGAATCCGGATAAGGCCCTGATCGCCTGGCAGGATGGTAAATGGGTCGGAGATGTACCGGATGGGCCATGGCCGCCCATGGCCGATAAAGATGGCAAGTATCCTTTCATCATGCAGTCCATGGGGTTTGGCGCCCTCTTTGGACCAGGCCGTGTGGACGGACCGTTCCCGGAGCATTATGAACCCGTGGAAACACCCGTGACCTCTCATCCGTTTTCGGCTCAGCTCAGCAGCCCGATGTATAAGTCTGTGTCGAGCGAGCTGGACAAACTGGCCAAACCCGGCGATCCGGCCTATCCCATCGTGCTGACCACCTACAGCCTTACCGAGCACTGGTGCGGCGGCGGGGAAACCCGTAACGTGCCCAACCTGCTGGAGGCGGAGCCGGGACTTTATGTGGAAATGAGCCAGGAACTGGCCAAGGAAAAAGGCATTCAGAACGGTGATGGCGTCATTGTGGAAAATGTCCGGGGCAGAGTCGAGGCCATTGCGATGGTCACCGTGCGGATACGGCCATTTACGGTTCAGGGTAAGACGGTTCACCTGATCGGCATGCCGTTTTGTTATGGCTGGACCACTCACAAGTGCGGCGATGCCACCAATCGGCTGACGCCGTCGGTGGCCGACCCCAACACAACGATCTACGAGCTGAAAGCCTGTCTGGTCAATGTGCAAAAGGCCGAAAAGCTTACAGAGATCGTCTGAAGCCAAAAAACATGCGGGGTGCTTCCCGCCAATTATAAGGAGTGAATGCCATGCCGAAATCTTTTTTTATCGATACGTCACGCTGCATTGCCTGCAGGGGGTGTCAGATCGCCTGCAAGGAATGGCACGAACTGCCTGCGAACCAGACCAGACAGCAGGGCTCTCATCAGAATCCGCCGGATCTGAATCCCAACAACTACAAGGTGCTCCGGTTCAGCGAATATCTGGATGGGGACACCGTACGCTGGCTCTTTTTTCCGGATCAATGCCGTCACTGTCAGGACCCGCCCTGTATTTCCGTCGGAGGTTCTCTGGTAGATGGCGCCATGATTCATGATTCCCAAACCGGTGCGGTGGTCTATACTGAAAAAACCAGCAAGATCAGCGAAAAAGACTTCGAAAATATTTTGTCCGCCTGTCCGTATAACATCCCCCGGCGGAATCCCAAAACCGGCCGCATCTCAAAATGTGACATGTGCTTTGATCGCGTCAGCCATGGTCTGGTGCCGGTCTGTGTAAAAACCTGCCCCACCGGAGCCATGAATTTTGGTGAACGGAAGGAAATACTGGATATGGCCAACGCCCGTCTTGCGGAAGTCAAAAAGACATTTCCCAAGGCCATGCTGGCGGATGCGGACAGTGTCAGCGTGGTCTATCTGCTGACAGACGATCCGCAAAAATACTATAAGTTCAGCGTAGCTCAGAACGATTCCGGGATGGACCGGAAGATGTTCTTTGCCCAGCTCTTCAGGCCGGTTCGCAAATCCGCCTCATCGGTATTACGGGGTTGATGGTAAGAACCTGATACGACAGGCCTCCTGGCAGAGTATCTGATCAGAAGGCCTGTCTGCCACTCAATGGATATATTATGCAACCTGTTGCTGCTACAGAAAATTCAATCCATCAGGCCATTCACACGACGGCCGAAGAGGCCCTGTCTGCACGGCCTGTCATGGCTTCCCTTATCCGGCCCTTTGTGAATCTGTTTCTCCAGAAAGCCAGTTGTATCACCCGGTTGGATTTCGATACCTGGACAGAAGATCTGAAAGGGGCCCATGATCGCCTTTTATCCGGCATTCCCATCCTGATGACACTGTCATTGGAGCCCTGGCGCAAACCGCTTGAAACGGCATGTGAATGGATGCTGCCCGCCATACGGGAAGCGTTTCCCGCCATCGGCGGCGATATTGAAGCCGTCACAGCCGCTTACCGCAACGACAACCTGCCGCTGTCACGTCTGGCTGAGGAATATCTGGACGGCAGTTTCACGCATTATGAATCTTCAGCCCAGTCCATCGGTGTTTCCGCCGATACCCTTGCCTTTGTCATGAATACGGTGCTTTCAACAGTGCTGGAAGCGTTTGCTCCCCGCATATGGGCAGGTATGGAAGATGTGCGCTGGTCGAAAGGGAACTGCCCGATCTGCGGCTGCCTGCCATCGGTCAGTTATCTGGCCAAACCTTCCGGAGATGCCGGAGAGTTCCTGAAAGACTCTGGTGGTAAAAAGTTTCTGCACTGCGCTCTGTGCGGCCATAACTGGCGCATCAACCGTCATATCTGCCCGGTCTGTGACAATACGGATGCAGAACTGCGGTTTTTCCTGAGCGTCCCGGACTACCCGGGAGAGCGTGTGGATATCTGCCGCAAATGCGGTTTCTATCTGCCCTGTGCGGATCTACGGGAACGCAGCGCCATGCCCCACCTCGATACGGCGGCCGTATGCATGGTGCATCTGGACATTCTTGCCCGGCAACAGGGCTTTAAGCCTCTGTCTTATCTCACATGGAACCGCATTGAAAACGGTATCGAATTTCCTCAAGACATTTCTTCGTAATCCTTTCGACAGAAGCGAACTGTTTATAATCGCATCAAATCCCTCTGTGTCAATGAAGGTGATACACGCCCCCCTTGAAAAATTAGTGTAGGGCGGGTAAGGAATATCACATATGGAAAGGACACAGACCATGAACACCCCATCAAAGTTCTATGGTTATGCCCAAGCTCTATTGGACTGCTGTGAAACAAATGGATAAGGCTATCGATATCCTTCAACAACACGGGGTTATCGTCCATCAGGCGTTGCAGTTGAATGAAGACGAGGAAGACTTCCTTGAGGATCTGGCAATGCATGGCGGCATCCAGCAGTTTGCCCGCGACCCGATTCTTGTCATAGGGGATCGCTTGATCGAAACGGCAATGTATGCTCCGAACCGCCGAAAAGAGAGATTCGCTATTCGAAGGACGCTGGCAGATCGGCTTCTACAGATGAATGCAAACGTCTTCTCCATCCCCGAGCCGCTTCCCTATCCGGAAGGGGAGAACGGCTTTCCACCAGGGGCTTACCTTGAGGGGGGCGATGTATTTATACTCGGCAAGGACATCTACGTTGGGGTGACCGGGAATGCATCGAGCCCTGCAGGGATTAAGTGCCTCCAAGCGATCCTGGGGCCTGAGTACCAGGTCCACACCGTGCGGCTGAGCCAGAATTTCCTCCATCTGGATTGTGTTCTGGCTACCCCCTCTTCCGGTCTGGCCATCGTTTGTCGTGAGGGTTTCATCGACGGGCTACCCGACTTCCTCAGTAGCTGGAGTCTAATCGAGGTAAGCGCCAAGAATGCTGAGGAAAAGCTGGCAACAAACGTTCTTGTCCTTGATGAGGAGACGACGATAGTCGCCGAGGAGACGCCGGACGTTGCTGATGCACTCAAGAAAGCAGGGCAAAGGGTGATTACGACGCCTTTCTGGGCAGTCTATCTGTTCGGAGGTGCATTCCGATGGTGGCACCACCCATTGATCCGCAGTGGCGGCTCCCCACCGCCAATATAACGTACGATTCACCGATCTCAGTTCCAATGGAAATCCATCTTAAACTCATTGCAAAAGGAGAAATGACCATGAAAAAGATTGCGGTTGTCATTATTGTGGTAATAGTGTCTGCAGTTACAAGCAGTTGTTTTGCTGAATCGGGAATTCCGAATCTGGTGGGTGCCTGGATTGTACAAGTCGAAGGCGGGGTCTTCACCAAAGGCGGAACTATCGGTCCAAAAACACATTTCAAGAGCGAATTCAGCAGTGTTACCGGTGAAGCAGTCGTAACCAAGCAAAAAGGAAGGGTTCTTCATGGAACCTTCACAGCAACCAATACCACAGAGGCTTTCATAGCAGTGATCGGTATGGATAATAAAGGGTTCTTTTATGCCGATGAAGACGGGTTTGATGATGGTATAATTGTGAATAAAGATAAAATCAATATTGTTTACCGCCAAATTACGCCTACAGACACAGTGGCCGGTGTTGGAACATGGACCAGGAAAAAGTGAGATATACTGTGCATCACTACAACCTGCGCTTCATTTTGCCCCTCTCCCCCAACGGGGGAGGGCTGGGGTGGGGGTTCAAAAAGCGCAGATTGTGACAGTTCAAATTATATAAAGGGAGGGATTGCGATGACCGCTGCTTTTGACCGAGTATTTCTCTGGGGCCGCCCATTCTGGGAGTATCTGCAAATGTTCAAGCTATCGAAAGATGACCTTGAAAAGCACATACTGGATTGTGCCGGTGGTCCTGCCAGTTTCAATGACGATCTGAACCGGCTCGGCGGCAAAATCGTTTCCATCGATCCTGCCTACCGGTTGCAACCGGAGGAGATTAAAAAACATATTAATGAAGCTCATGAAGTGGTTCGGCGTCTTCTGTTTGAAAAGCGTGAATTTTATGCATTGGACTTTTATGGCAATTCCGTTGATGAATACTGTCAAGTCCATCTGGCATCCATGGATGATTTCCTTTCGGATTTTTCAGCAGGTAAGCGAGAAGGTCGCTATTTGGAAGGGGCTCTGCCTGATCTTCCATTTAAAGATAAGGAATTCGACCTGTCGATTTGCGGGAATCTCCTTTTTTTGTACAGAGATGTTTTATCGATCGAATTTCATGTTCAGTCCATAGAAGAACTTTGCAGAGTTTCCAAAGAAGTCAGGATATTTCCTCTAACAAAACCCGGCGTCCTCGAGACCGATGATCTTGAAACAGTCATAAATATGTTAAACGAAAGAGGCTACAAGACTGAAAGAGTAGGAATCTCCTATGAATTCAGAAAATACTCCAAAGAAATGCTCAGGGTAACAGAAGCATCCATAAGAAATATGCTGTGAAAGTGATTATAGATCATCTCGTTAATGCCGGTTTCATTGGGGCTTACTTAGGAGATCCAGCCCTTTCAAGGTAGTACTTATTACTTTTTTCTGGCAGCCAGTAATCTGGCTGTAGAAACATGAGGAGAATTCTTGTTCAGAATTCTTTCTGGCGCAGGTTTCTTTGGTCCACGTTTGTGTTTTTTGAAGGCCGATAGTTTAACTTTTGACGCCAGCATCATGAGAATTTCAACGAATTCAAGAATTGACATCCGGGCAAATAAAGACCACACACATAGATCATCTATGTGTGTACTACCTTGAAAGGGCTGGTGTAGCTGACGCCTGGCTCGGAGAGTCCTCCCCTTTCGTTCGGGTTGGCAAACCACTCGATCACAAGTGGACCAGACATGGTTTAACTGACAAATATTTTAAAGGAGGCGGCCAATATGAAGATAACTGATAGGGAAGACGAAACCGGTTACACAGCGCCTGTTTTGACGGAAGCCGAACGACGGGAAATACTCTTTGGATGGAACGACACCGCGGCTCTCTATCCAAATGATGCGACGTTTCACAGACTTTTCGAGGAGCAGGCATCGGCGACTCCTGATCATTTCGCGGTTTTTTGTCAGGAGGAGAGTCTGACATACGAAGAGTTGAATCGGCGGGCCAATCGTCTCGCCCATGCCATACGGGGTTTTCATCGCACAATACACAAGGAAGACCTCCTGCCGGACACCCCTATAGGAATCTGCCTGGATCGGGGAGTGGGGGCGCTGGTCGCCATATTGGGCATCCTTAAAGCCGGGTGCGCTTATCTGCCGCTCGATCCGGAGTACCCCGCCGAGCGGCTTCGTTTCATGATGGATGACGCCCTTGCCCCTCTGGTGATAACGGAAGCGGCGCTTCTGGAAAAACTCCTTTTCCTCAATGAGAGTGATTACGGTGTTATTTCTCTGGACGGCGGACGGGATGTCATATCGAAATATCCGGACAGCAATCCGGAGCCAATAAGTGGCCCTTACAATCTTGCCTACATCATTTACACCTCCGGCTCCACCGGCAAGGCAAAGGGCGCGCTGATCGAACACAGAAATGCAGTCAATTACGCCTGCAGCAAGATAAAAGAGCTGCATCTTGGACCGGGGGACCGAATCCTCTCTTTATCTTCCTTAAATTTTGACGCCTCCGTATCGGACATCTTTCCCACACTGTTGTCCGGAGCCGCCCTTTACATTGCGCCGAATGAGACAAGGAAAGATCCGGAAGCAATCGTGCGCTCCCTTCGGGAGAATTCGATAACCTGCATTACGGTAGTGCCCGCCGCTTTACATGCCATGCCTAAGGAAGAACTGCCGGCCTTGAAAACCGTGATGGTGGGCGGGGAAGTCTGCGCGGCTGAAACCTTGAAGTTCTGGAGCAGGGGAAGAACGCTCATCAATGTCTATGGACCGACCGAATGCACCGTCATTTCCCATGGCTGCGCCTACTATGAGGGGATGCCCGCCACTGAGATCGGCCGTTCCATTGACAATGTGACCTCATACATACTCGACAGCCGGATGAATCCTGTGCCTGTCGGTATGACCGGCGAACTATACATCGGTGGCGCTGGCGTTTGCAGGGGGTATTTGAACCGTCCGGAGCTTACGGCGGAGAGATTTGTCGAAAACCCTTTTGCAACAGATGAAGAAAAATCCGCCGGCAGAAATCTCAGACTGTACAAATCAGGTGACCTTGCCAGATGGTTGCCGGAAGGTTCCATCGAGTATATGGGACGGGTTGATTTCCAGGTAAAGATACGAGGATTTCGGATCGAACCCGGAGAGATCAAGGCAGCTCTTTTTACGCATGGTGAGATAAAGGATTGCGCCGTAACGCCTTACGAAGAAGCAGGGGAAAAACGCCTTGCGGCCTATTATACGCCTGTTTCCGGATCAACAGTCTCCCCTGTGGATCTCCGATCCCACCTGGCTGAAGTGCTGCCAGATTACATGATACCATCGGCGTTCGTGAAGATGGAGCGTCTCCCCCTTTCTCCGAGCGGCAAGATCGATCTGAAGGCGCTTCCGACCCCAACTCCGGACCTGATGTTGGCCGGCCTGACGACAGCCGCCCCTTTCCGGGGGCCGGAGACGCCAGAAGAGGAAGATGTCTCCTGGATTGTCGCATCCATTATGAACAGGAAGCAGATCAGCACCGACGACGATATTTTCGACCTGGGGGTACATTCGCTGATGGCGGCCCGAATAGCTTCAGAAATTCGGAAAGAATGTCGTGTAAAGGTGGAACTGAAAGATATCTTTGAAAACCGAACCATCCGGAGCCTGGCTGCGTTGGTCACGAAAAGAAGAAGCGGCGTTCAGACAGAACTTGTATCGATCCCCAGAATTTCGCACAGGAAGAATATTCCCCTTACATTTCAGCAGGAACAGATATGGTTTTTGAGTAAACTCGCACCCGACAACAGGGCCTACAACTCCCAATTTATTGTAGAGTTCAGAGGAAAACTCGACAAGAAACTGCTGACACGGTGCCTTAATGAGATCATCAGAAGGCATGAAATCTTGAGAACCACCTTCCATGAGAATGTCAACGGCCCCATCCAGATTGTCCATTCGCCGTGGAAGGCATCGGCGCCGGAAATAGACCTGTGCGGTCTCCCCGAAACCGTGCGGCGAGAAGAAGCGGAAAAGCAGATGAACAGTGTTTTTGCGCAGAGCTTCGATTTCTCAAGGCTCCCACTGGTAAAGTGGCGTCTCTACAAGCTCGGAGAGGAGGAGTATGTTTTCCTCCATATGGAGCACCATTTTATCCATGACGGCTGGGAAGCGGCGGTTTTTCTGAATGAACTGAAGACGCTCTACACGTCTTTTCAAAAGGGGGAGCCATCCCCTCTTGAAGAGCTTCCCATCCAGTATGCCGATTATGCCGTCTGGCAACGTTATTACTTTGCCGGAGAACGTCTCGAAGAAAAGGTGGGGTACTGGTTAAACCGATTGAAAGATTACCCGCAGATATTGAATCTTCCCACCGATTATCCACGCCCATATGTGCAGAGTTTCAATGGCGGGGCGATCCGATTGGATATGGAAAGAAAGCTCTATCAATCACTTCGGGAATTTGCCCGCAGCCACAAGGTCACTCTATTCACCGTCATGTATTCCGCCTTTGCCCTGCTTGTCTCGAAGTACAGCAGGCAGAATCGCTTTCTTATCGGCTCCGGCGTCGCCAACCGAACTATCAGGGAGACGGAGCCGATGATGGGGATGTTCGTCAACATGGTACTCCTTCATACCGATCTGACAGACAACCCCTCTTTCTTGGAGCTGGTTCATACGACCGCGGAGACCATGCTTCTCGACTCCGTCCATTATGATGCGCCCTTCATGCCCATCGTAAAAAGGCTCAAGGCAGGGAATGTCCCGGGACGGAATCCGCTGTTCCAGGTCATCTTCGCTTTTCACGACAGCGCTGTTCCTTTGTTGGATTTCGCTGGTCTCAAAGGGCGTCTGATTGAAAAGCATAACGCCACCGCCAAGACGGATATGAATGTAATCTGCATACCTCGCGCCGAGCAGCATCTGGCCGGACAGACGGGACACCCGGAAGAGGAAGATATGACGGTCTTATGGGAATACAACAGTGACATCTTCGACCGCGAGACAATTCAGAGGATGTTGGACCATTATCTCCTTCTTCTGTCAGCTATCATCGCTTCCCCCGGATCAAGAGTCAAAGACCTGGAGATGCTCTCAGCCAAGGAAAAAGAGATGTTGTTGCAGACCTTCAACGACAACGCCATCCCTTACGACAGAGAGCGGACCCTGATGGAACTTTTTGCCGATCAGGTCAGGCTGAAGCCGGACAAAACGGCCTTACTCCATAATGGCAAGAGGTTAACCTATAGCGAGCTGAATACTCAGGCTGACAGAGCGGCGTATCGGCTGAAGAGGGCATATGAACCTCTGACAGGGGAACTCACACCTGGAACCCCAGTTGGGATCTGCGTACAGCGTGGCTTCGAGATGATGATTGGAATCCTTGGCATTCTCAAGGCTGGCGGCGCCTATGTTCCCCTTCCGCCAAATTATCCCGAAGAGCGCCTGAGATTCATCATGAAAGACGCCGGTATCAAGGTTGTCCTCACCCAGGCAAATCTGGAGCGGGGATTGCCTATTCTTGCCGCAGACGGCAGAAGGGTTCTTCTTCTTGATATGGAGTCCGAAGCGAGGGAAGCTTCTGATGAAGCCTTTCTTCCGAATACCTGCGGGCCGGAGGATATCGCCTACATCATCTATACCTCCGGCTCAACGGGAATTCCCAAGGGGGTGTGCATCCCTCATCGCGCCGTGAACAATTTCGTTGCGTCTATTACCAAAGATGTCTTTACCGGAGACGAAGTTATCGCCCAAATCTCCACCTATGCCTTTGACGCCTCGGTCTATGAATTCTGGGGCACCCTGTTGACCGGGGGAACGCTGGTCATTATCGACAGCGAAAAAATCGAGAACCTCGGAAGGCTCAAGGAAGAAATTTCGGGTACAGGCGTCACCACGGCTTTTTTTACCACCGCACTTTTCAACGCCATCGTGGATTGCGAGCCGGCGATACTCTGGCCGCTCGGGTCGGTGCTGTTCGGAGGGGAAACCGCAAATGAAGGGTGCGTCAAGAAGCTGCTTGCGGAAAAACCGCAGACCCTGAATGTCTTTCATTGTTATGGACCGACGGAATGCACCTGTTACAGCACCTACTGCCTGCTCACAGACCGGCATGCGGGAAGAGGCGTCATTCCCATAGGTAAACCATTGCATAATTATCGCGCCTATATCTTGGACGATGCAATGAAGCCTCTTCCCGTGGGAGTTCCTGGTGAGCTTTACATCGGCGGAGACTCCCTGGCAAACGGCTATCTGAACCGTCCAGCGCTAACCGCTGAAAAATTCATTCCCAATCCCTTTTTAGAGGCCAAGAGCAGGGAACAGGGCGGGATCACCTCTCTGTATAAGACGGGAGACCTGGCCAGATGGCTTCCGGACGGTGCCATCGAATTCCTGGGACGGACCGACTTTCAGCTTAAAATCAGAGGGTTCCGGATAGAACCCGAGGAAATAGAAGCGGTGCTTTTGAGACATCCCGCCGTGAAACAGGCTGTTGTCATCCCCTGGGAGCAGCATCTGATTGCTTACTGGACCTCACGGGATTCCTCTTCAGCCATTTCTGTGGATGATCTGAAGTCTTTTCTCTCTTCTCGGCTTCCGAACTTCATGATCCCGGAGACGTTTATATGGTTGGAGTCTTTTGCCCTTACCAATAATTTCAAGGTGGATCGGAGCAGGCTTCCGACACCGAAACAGGAAGATCTGCTGGGCGCAGCAAGGGAATACGTCGCTCCCGCCACGAAAACCGAAGAGATTCTGGCCGAAATCTGGAAGAAACTTCTTCACGTCAATCGGATAGGGATCAATGATAATTTCTTTGAAATAGGGGGCAATTCCATCCTCACGGTGCGAATGCTTTCCAGCGTGAAAAGGAAATTAGGCGTTGAAGTCAATATCGCTCGAATGTTCGAGCAACCGACGATTGCTTCTCTGGGGGCGCACATTGATGGCACCGGCATCACCTCGGGCCTGGTGGAAGACAACCTGAGCCTGGCGCTCAAAGACGCCCAGACAGAAATTTCCGTGACCTACGCCTCCAAGGGAAATTGGCGTGAGCCGGCAGCAGTCCTTTTGACAGGTGTTACCGGTTTTCTCGGATTGTATCTTCTGGACAGTTTGATTGCCGAAACCGGCGCGGATGTTTACTGTCTCATCAGGGGAGAAAGCGCTATGGCGGTTGAGGAGCGCTTTGCCCATACCCTTGCCTTCTATGGGAAAGAGCATCTGAAAAATCACCCCCGGATCAAGCTGTTGAGGGGAGACCTCGGAAAAAAAGGGCTTGGACTCCCTCCCGATACCCTGTCAATGCTGAAAGAACAAATGGATAGCATTTATCATTGCGGCGCCTTTGTCCATCATCTATATGATTACAAGGCCCTGCGGAAGATCAATATCGGTGGCTCACTCGATTTGCTGCAACTGGCTGCTTCAGGTCGGAAAAAGAGCTTTAATTTTATCTCCACCCTTGGTTGCGCCAGCATGAGGGATGGGGAAGGCGGACTGCTCGAAATAGATCCGGGCGACATGCCGGTCTCCACAAATGGGTATATTCTGGGGAAATGGGTCATGGAACGGATTCTGGGGAAGGTTGCCTCAAATGGGCTGACCTGTAACATTTTCAGGCCGGGCAACATCACCGGTGACAGTGTCACCGGGGTTTGCCCCGCAGAAAAAAATCACTCCCTCCTTTTCTTGAAAGGCTGTATCCAGATGACGGCGGCCCCCGACTGGAAGAGGCGCATGGAGATGACCCCTGTGGACATCCTGAGCCGGACTGTCGTGAGACTCTCTTTAGGCGCTGAAGGGTTCTCTACTTATAACATGAACAACCCCAACGAGCTGTCCTGGCGCGATTATATCGGTCTGGTCAGAGATTACGGTTTCAACCTTGATCTGGCGCCGCTTACCATCTGGAAGGAGAAATACCTGGCCAGGATAGACGAAGGGAATTCCCTGTACCCACTGAAGGAATTCTATCTCAAGGAAAGAAAAGACCTGCTGTTCCGTAATTGGAAGAATTTTTCGCGGTGGAACTCTATCGAGGTTCAGGAGAAACTGCAGCAGCTCGGCATCAGTTATCCTGATAATTATCGGGATTATACTCGTGTGATGATCGGTCATCTCGTTAATGCCGGTTTCATTGGGGCTTACTTAGGAGATCATAAAGGAGGCCAGTAAATGTCGCGCAAATTTGATTACATCATTGTCGGTTCAGGTGCTGGAGGCGCTACCCTTGCCAGGGAACTCTGCCGGAAAGGGAGGGATGTGCTGATCATCGAACAGGGAAAAAACATTTTTCCTCTTCCCTTTGTCATTGAGAAATCCCTGGAAGGTACGGATATATTTACCGCTTATGGGGCCGGAGGGGCCACGGTACTGATGAATGCAAACGGCGTGAGATGTCTGGAAAAAGAGCTGGCCGGGTTCGGTCTGATACTCGATCAGGAATTCACGGAGCTGGAGACAGAGCTGAAACTTGCGCCGATTCACGAATCGCTGCTGTCAGAAAACGGCTCTCTGAAATTGCTGCAACGATGCAAGGCCGCGGGAATCAGGATGGAAAGGATGCCGAAATTCATTGACCACACCAAATGTATCCGGTGCGGCAATTGCAGTTTAGGTTGCCCTACGGGGGCTAAATGGACTGCCCTGGAATTTCTCCACGACGCCACCGCGCATGGTGCGGAGGTTGTCTATGAAACGAAGGCGCTCAAGGTAATCGTGGACAAAGGGAAGGCGAAGGGAATCGAAACGCTCGGACCGAACGGCAGGGCTGATTACTATGGAGATGCGGTCATACTTTCCGCAGGAGGTATAAAAACGCCGGTCATCCTGATGAACTCAGGGATCGACGAGGCCGGCAAGAGCCTTTTTATAGATGTCTGTGAGCTATGGTACGGCGTGACGCCAGATATAGATATTTCTGATGAACCCCCCATGCAGCTTATAAACACAGAGTTTCAGGAGCGTCAGGGATTCATGTACTCGATTGGGGCGATGAAAAATAAGGAAAAATTGCGGTATTATTTCCGGGAACATGCGGATGTCTATATGAATTTCCCGCATATTGCGGTAATCGTCAAGATTATTGATGATGCTAAAGGGCGCATCTATCCGGATGAGACGATCTCAAAGGGGATTACAGCCAGGGACCGCCAACGGCTCGATGAAGGGGGTGAAGCCGCCCGAAAATTTCTGAAAGTCGCCGGCGCCAGGCCGGAAACGATCGTTAAGCGTGAGGGGCTCTATGGGGGGCACAACGGTGCAACTGCGGCAATTGGCATTGTTGTGGACAACAACCTGCAAACGAAGATAGATAATCTGTTTGTTTGTGACGCCAGTGTACTCCCCCGTTCTCCGGGCTTGCCTCCTGTGTTGACGATTATGGCTATCGCACGGTGGTTTGCGAAAACATTGTCATGAATAAAAAAAGACAAGGGGCCATGCTGTGAATTCTCACGCGATTTCGTCCGGACGCATGACAACCGGATGTGGTCGTTTATCTTTGCCGCATGACCCTGTGAGTTGACGTTGAAGATTTTTGGGCTCATCACTTCCAGCAGACCGCAAGCAGCGTAGAGTCATTCAGCCATTGCTCGTGGGTGCGCCAGAGTTCTATCTCTTTATACTGCACGGACATTATGGCGCCTTGAGGCAGAATAGAAACCGAAGACGGTTCACGCGACATGCCGGCGCCAACCGCCTTGAGCCATGATTCCTTCAGACACCAGTAACGCAGGAAAAAGCCGCTGCGTTCCATTTCGTCGGTACACTGTTTAAAGGCGGACAGTTCTTTCGGTGACATAAACAGCTCGGCCATTTCAGAGGTTATTGGGAACATCCGTTCAACATCAGCGCCTACCGGACCGGTTAAATGAAATGCACAGACCACCCACGAACCAGAGTGAGAAATTGACAGGAAAATATCAGGGGCCTGTGGTAAAAACGGGCGCCCGCCTGGCATATGGCTTACATTGACGCCGCTTATCCCCAGCACTTGTTCTGCAGCATACCGGACAAGCCAGCCCGCGGCAAGGCAACGAATTCTGTCATAAACATCATGATACCTGGCGGCTTTTGTCCGGCGTTCGGTCGAACAAGATGCTTCAAACATCCTGCATATCCCGATATCTACAGACCGCTCAATGTCCAGCATAAAGACCTTCGGTTCCTGATCGCCACCACACGGGATATGCGCGACATGTAACGCTTTATTCATATCTGTTCATAACATAGACCAGTAGAAGATAGCGGATCATCGTCAAGCTGTAGCAAGCAACGGCAGCATCAAATGTCCTGCTTTGCTCTTTGCCCAGATAAAGCATTTGTTTCG
>LKPX01000058.1 GCA_001443525.1 Desulfobacteraceae bacterium RAAP-1
AAAAAGTCCGCATGCTGCGTTGTGCCGCATCCTTCGTCATTGCAGCGTACGACAAGTACGCTTCATTCCTCAGGATTTGCACGCCTTGCCTGCGAACTTTTTACAAAGTCGTCCGAAATTCGACTTTTTACGAGAGCATCACGAATACATAATAACGCTTTTTCTGAGCGATTATCTGTTGCTGATTTTTGTCAGCGCCTCTTCAGCGGCTTCCAGAACTTCAGGGTCACGGTTTTCTCCTGAAATCGCCTGAAGTTTTTTTATGGAACCGCCATTATCTACTTCGCCGATCATATAGAGGATATCTCCTTTGACCTTGTCGTCCATGATATCAAATTGCGGCCAGAGCAAATCCGGCAACCGCGAAGCTAATTCCGGTTTTTCGGCGGCCAGGGTCTCTATGGCTACCATCGCTCCAAGGCGTACAGACCAGCGGGGGTGCACCAATAGCTCCAATAGAGCCGGGAAAATCATGTTTCTGGCTGCCATCATTTCAGACACCATTCCTGCATTGCCATCCGCCAGCATGTGCATCAGTGTATCGGTCTGGAGCCGTGACGGATCCCGGTGGATCATGGCATCCAGTACCTCCGGAATGGGAATGGAGCCAGTCCATCGAAACTGATCGTCCAGAATCAGGGTGGGAACCGACAGCACGTGATTTTTTTCGGCGATTTCCGTAAACAGCCCCGCATCGATCACGGTAATTTCCAGCAGCGGAGACGCCGCCGCCAGAGGTAGAAGACTCTGGACGACAGAAGGGCAGAAGGGGCACTGTTCGGCGATATACAATGACAGTGTGACGGGCAGGGATATCTGATCCAGAAGCGCCTTCAATTCTGAAGAAATGACGGGTGCTTTCTGATCTCCTGCCATTAAAAGCGTATTCAGGAATGCCGGCAGTTGGTGTCCTGCTGGCAACGCCTGATATCGTATTCGCGAATGGACGCGAAGTTCCGGAATATGAACGGCGTCTTCGGTTTCTCGGATAACTTGAACCTTGGGTGCATACTGATTCAGGGAAATACAAAATTCCTCGAACAGGTGCGAGCGGCTGTCCGGGGTTTTGATCCATTGCAAGCGGACATTGTGCTGCAGTTGATCGTTAAAAGAAAGTATCTGGTGCTGTTCATTGGTGTTCATGAAATCTCCAAGGCAGATTCTGTCCATTACGGCAGAGGGTTGATATTGATCGCAGCGCGTATCCATGTTAGAACCAAAGACAGTTTTTACGATGCCGTCAGTTCTGATTTTATCACATAA
The DNA here is from genome assembly GCA_001443525.1 of Desulfobacteraceae bacterium RAAP-1. Taxonomy (GTDB): domain Bacteria; phylum Desulfobacterota; class Desulfobacteria; order Desulfobacterales; family Desulfatirhabdiaceae; genus RAAP-1. Next base: position 1,264 of record LKPX01000058.1, read on the forward strand.
AGGGTTTGGCATGAAACGTTCAAAAATCCATACGCTGTTACAATCCACGCATCCTTCAGATCAGGTGCTGATTGAGGGATGGGTCAGAACCCGCAGGGATTCCAAAGACTTTTCATTTATTGAAATCAATGACGGTTCCTGCCTCAAAAACATTCAGGTCATTGTGCAAAGCAGCCTGCCCAATTATGATGACATCCAGAAATTGACTACCGGCTCCGCAGTCGCGGTATCCGGCGCGCTTGTGACATCTCAGGGGAAAGGGCAGTTTTGGGAAATTCAGGCGTCGGATGTCGCCATTATCAGTCTTGCCTCTGAATCCTATCCGCTTCAGAAGAAGCGTCACTCGGACGAATTTCTCAGAACCATCGCGCATCTCAGACCCCGCACCAACAAATATGGCGCGGTATTTCGCATTCGCTCCGAACTGTCTTACGCTATCCATCGGTTTTTCAGAGATCAGGGATTTTACTATATCCACACTCCTATCATCACCGGCTCAGACTGTGAGGGTGCGGGTGAAATGTTCAGGGTAACGACGCTGGATCCCCAACATCCATTATCCAACGGCCATGCGTTTGACATATCCCGCGATTTCTTCGGTAAGGAAGCCAGTCTGACGGTTTCAGGGCAGTTGTCAGCCGAAATGTTCGCTCTGGCCCTGGGAGACGTTTATACATTCGGTCCGACATTCAGGGCGGAAAATTCCAATACCCGGCGTCATGCTGCTGAATTCTGGATGATAGAACCGGAAATGGCTTTTTGCAACCTTTCCGGAAATATGGATATGGGCGAGGCGTTTATCCGTTATCTGATCGACCACGCGCTTTGTAACTGTTCGGAGGATATGGAACTTTTCGGAAAATTTGTGGATCCATCGCTGATGGCGACACTGAATCATATTCTGTCTTCCGAATTTGTCCGTCTTCCGTACCGTGAGGCGGTGAGTATTTTATCCGCCGCCAGCCAGTCATTTGAATATCCGGTAACATTTGGTACAGATCTGCAGTCCGAACACGAAAAATTTCTGACAGATGTCTATTTTAAGCGGCCTGTCATCCTTTATGATTATCCCAAGTCCATCAAGCCGTTTTATATGAGGGTCAATGACGATCAGCAGACCGTGGCGGCCATGGATATTCTGGCGCCGGGCATTGGCGAAATCATCGGCGGCAGTCAGCGTGAAGAAAGGCTGGAAGTCCTTGAAGCCAGAATGGATGAAACGGGAATGAACAAAGCCGGTTACGAATGGTATCTGGATTCCCGGCGGTATGGGTCGGTTCCGCACAGCGGTTTTGGAATGGGGTTCGAGAGGCTGATCATGATGATCACCGGCATTACCAACATCCGGGATGTCATCCCGTTTCCCCGGACGCCGGGGAATATTGAATTCTGACGACTTCGTAAAAAGTCCGCATGCTGCGTTGTACCGCATCCTTCGTCATTGCAGCGTACGACAAGTACGCTTCATTCCTTGCGGATTTGCATGCCTTGCCTGCGAACTTTTTACGAAGCCGTCAGAAAATCGACTTTTTACGAAGGCATCAATTCTGATTGCTGACGGGGTTTGATGCAGAGATCGCTCATGATATCTGCATCAAAATCTTTTTATTTCATGGCGCGGAGTTTGGCCAGCTCCCAGATGTAGTCGTACAGATGCAGCCCTTTGCTGGCGGCGATGATCTCGCCGTCTTCAACGCCGATTTCCTGCGCCATGTATTCCTTAAGTAGTTGAATGGCTCCCAGATTGGCAGGAAAGCCGTTCCACAAATCCCACGATCTGAAATATACCATAAAATGCAGTTTGCCATACCGGATGCGCGTATCAATGCCCCGAAGACACGGGGGGTCTTTGAGATGCAGCGTGCTGGGGTCGCCGACGGTCATATACGCCTGATTGGTGCCGTGGCCGTCTTTTCGATACATGCGGATGACCTCGGCAATCTGCGGCTCCAGGTATTGACCGTAAGTGTAATCTTCATTCGGCTGTTTTTCGGAAGTCATTAAATATGGCAGATAGCTTTCGATATACCCATCCGCCACCGGGTTGGGAATTCCGAGCGCCGGCGGAATATCGGGTATCAGCGGTCTGGTTCCCGGATATTTGATCTGAAGGGTGATATAATCGAACTCCAGCCGCTCCTGGCCTTCAAAGCTGCCGCGATCGATGGTATAGCGATGGCCCTTGTCGAGAATTTCATAAACGCACTGAAACCATGCGTCCGGAATATCTCTGGCCTGAATAACAGTGATGTTCATGATGGGATACTCCTTGGCTGATGGCCGTTAGAATCAGACATCGAGCGTTGTCACTTGCAGCGCATTGGTTTGGATAAATTCTCTGCGGGGTTCGACATCTTCGCCCATCAGCATCGTAAAAATTTCATCCGTATCTACGGCGTCCTCGATTTTCACCTGCAAAAGAATACGCTTTTCGGGATTCATGGTGGTTTCCCACAACTGATCGGGATTCATTTCTCCCAGACCTTTATAGCGCTGAACCCCCAGCCCTTTTTTGCCTTCCTCGATCATCATATCCAACAACTGATTTTTACTGTTCGCAGTAATGGCGTCTCTTTCCTTGCCCACTTCGTATATCTTGAAAGGCGGCAAATCACAGGGGCTGATTTGGGCGCCCAGCAGCAGGCATTTCTGAAAATCTTTTGAAAATACAAGCCCTCTGCCGATTTTAACAGGGCCGAACTCATTGCCGGCTGTATCCGGATCCAGGATGTCCTTGTTGAAACCGGTGACCGTGAATTCATGAAAATGTTTTTCTTCATTCCACAAAATATCTCCGGCATTAAAGCCCGATTGAAGAATGGCTTCCCGAAGATCGGACATTTTTTGAAAATCCTTGTAAAAATCCCTGTCCGCTACGCCTGCGCGAACCAGACATTCCATAATCTCACAGGGGATATCCTGAAGCATGAAATTGCCTATCAGCTTATAATATTCGGAAAGATTGCCGATAAACATCAATAGCTCATGATCCCGCATCACGATGTCTTCTGAAACTGTCTGAACTATTTTCTGGTGGCAGATCCGGTTCAGAATGTAGTCATCGAAAGATCTTTCGTCTTTCAGATAAATAGCCTGATTCCCCTTTCCGACCCGGAAAAGAGGCGGCTGGGCAATATACAGGTAACCCTTTTCGATAATTTCCTTCATCTGGCGATAAAAAAACGTCAGCAGCAGGGTACGAATATGTGCACCATCCACATCCGCATCGGTCATGATAATGACTTTATGATAGCGAATCTGGTCTGCATTGTAATCTTCAACACCGGCGCCCGTTCCCAGCACTGTGAAAATATTCTTGATTTCCTCGCTTTTAATGATTCTGTCGAATCTGGCTTTTTCCACATTCAGAATTTTGCCTCTGAGCGGAAGGATGGCCTGAAACTTTCGATCCCGCCCCTGTTTGGCGGAGCCTCCGGCGGAATCTCCCTCGACCAGAAAAAGTTCACGATTTTCCGGATCGGAATTCTGACATTCCGCCAGTTTTCCTGGAAGCGTTGAATCCAGGAGCGACCCTTTACTTCGAGCAAGATCTCGAGCCCTGCGGGCGGCTTCGCGCGCCCGTGAGGCTTCCACCGCCTTTTCAATGATTTTTTTGCCAACTGCTGGGTTTTCTTCAAGAAAAACATTCAGTTTTTCGTTGACCAGCGATTCCACCAATCCCTTTACTTCGCTGTTGCCCAGTTTGGTTTTGGTCTGTCCTTCAAACTGAGGGGATTTGATCTTCACACTGACAATTGCGGTCAAGCCTTCCCGGACATCGTCACCGCTGATTTTGCCCTGAAGGTTTTTAGGAAGGCTTCCCGAACTTGAATACTGATTCAATGTCCGGGTTAAGGCCGCCTTAAATCCGATAAGGTGGGTTCCGCCTTCTATCGTATTGATGTTGTTGGCAAATGAAAAGAGCTTTTCGTTGTAGGTATCGTTATATTGAATGGCGACTTCCATGCTGACGTCATTACGGACGCCCTCGATGAAAATCGGCGGATGAAGCGGCGTATTCCGCCGGTTCAGATATTCCACAAATGACACCAGTCCGCCTTTGTACTCGAGTTCTTTTTTGGCGTCGGAACGTTCATCCTCAATCGAAATTTTGACGCTTTTGTTCAGAAACGCCAGTTCTCTCAATCTTCTCAAAAGGATATCGAAATCGTATGTGGTAATGGCAAAAATGTCTGCATCCGGTGTAAAGTGGATCTTGGTGCCGCGTTTGTCAGTTGTTCCCCGAACTTCAAGTTCGCTGGTCTTTTTTCCTCTGGCGTATGTCTGGTAGTATATTTTACCTTCAGAGTAAATTTCCAATTCGAGAAATACCGACAGGGCATTGACTACGGAAACGCCAACGCCATGAAGACCGCCTGAAACCTTGTAAGAGCTGTCATCAAATTTCCCGCCGGCATGAAGTTTGGTCATGACCACTTCAACGGCGGGTATATTCTCTTTTTTATGAATGCCGACCGGAATCCCCCTGCCGTTGTCTTCGACGCTGACGCTGTTATCCGTATGAATGACCACTTTGATATCATTACAATATCCGGCCATGGCTTCGTCGATACTGTTATCCACAACTTCATAAACCAGATGATGAAGCCCTTCGATATCTACATTGCCGATATACATGGAGGGCCTTTTGCGAACTGCTTCGAGACCTTCGAGCACCTTGATGTTATCTGCGGTATATGTTCTATTTTCCATAATCTTCCCTGCGGCCATTATCCTGATATCTGTTTTACCATGAAAATGCGTTTTATCCATACCCCGACTCTTCCCCGTTGAGGGAAAGAGCGTTTTGGCCTGGAGACAGCGACAAGAACTTCCTCTAATGCACTCAAAATCCTTATCCCTAAAGCTATATCTTCATGGGCATGATAAGACATTGATAGCTTTTATCGGCTTCCCCTTCAACCAGGCATGGCTTCTGGTCATTGGTAATATTCAATATCACCTTTTCATCCTCGATAGCCGATAGTGATTCAATAAAATACCTGGGATTGAAGGCTATTTCGATGTTTTCGGATGGGTATTCGATAAAGAGCTCTTCTCTGGATTCTCCCAGTTCCGGATTGGTGGAGCTGACGACCATTTTGTCATCATTGAAATTAAAAATAACGCCCTTGTATTCTTCTGTTGAAAAAATGGACATGCGTCTGAGTGTCATGATAAACAACTGCCTGTTGACGATAATCTGTTTCGCATCTTTAATATCGATCAATACGGAGTAATCCGGGAAGTTTCCTGTCACCATCCCGACGCTGACCGTTTCCCGCTGTTGTTTCATGAACAGTTTGTTGTTCAGAATACCGATAAAGACGTTTCCTTCCGGAACAATTATTTTTGAAAGCTCGTTAAATCCTTTTTTCTGAATCAAAACGGATTTCCCCAGTGTCAGACCAGATTCATTGATGCAGGGAAATTCAACGATCGCCAGGCGGTTGCCGTCTGTCGAGATGATTTTTATCCAGTTTTCATCGTTTTTCTGAAATGTTTCCAGACATACGCCAATAATGTGTTCCCGTTTGTCTTCGGGAGAAGATGTGATCGAAGAGGTTTTATCCACCATTTTCTTGAAGCGCCTGGCTTCCATTTCGATAAAAGGCATGTCCTCGATTTCAGGTATTTCAGGAAAATTGACAGGATCCATCCCTACCAGATGATATTGAATATTGTGGCTGCCGATTTCGATCCAGTAATTTTCAACTTCATTGACCAATATATCTTCGGTTGGGAAATCTTTTACAATTTCAAAGAGTTTTTTGGCGTTGATCGCAATAGCGCCTTCAGATTCCACATCAGCCGAATAAAAGCCGATAAACCCGGTTTCGTAATCGGTCACATAAAATTTCAACCCGTCTTCAAATGCCTTGATCAGCACACAGGATGTAATGGCGTCTTTTGTTTTCCGATTGGCTATGCCCTGAATTTTGGCCAACGCATCTATGATTTTGGATTTTTTCAGAGTAAATTTCATTGAATACGCCTTTCTTGATGAATGGTTACAGCATCTCTCGTTTTACTGTAATATCCATTTCTTGATTTGAGGTATGACAACGTCATCCCATTCTGAAGAGAGCCTTACGCCCAGGAAAAACGCATAAACAGCATCTATCCATCCCATGATTTTTTCATATAGAAAGATTTTTTCGAGAACTGCGCCCTCAATGTCTTCACGGGTTTCAATCCTTCCGGATTCAGGCACTTTGAGGCCGGTGATATTCAGGCTTTCTCCCTTGATGGTGAACTGCCACTGCTTTTCATCTTCTGCGATCATCAGATTCAGTTCGGTGACGAAGGCGCCTTTTCTCAATGCCAGGATGCCTTCTTCCAGTCCTGCGTCATCCCCTTTGATGGTAACGGTTTCAGAAGCATTGTGCGCGGCGTTTTCCAGAACCATACGGTTACCGATCGTAAACTGAATATTGTCGTCCGTCACGGCGTTGAGCCTGTCAGGTTCATGTTCCATGACATACCAAAGCCAGGACAGAAATTCGTTTCCTAAAAATTTATATCGGTTATATGCAACTGAAATATCTAACACAAATTACTCCATGATGTGGGATGGCGCCAGCTTTTCAAGCATGTCTTTCTGAACATCGGTCAGGACGTCCATGGCCGCTGTGTAGGGAAAACGTCGGATAAGGTTGAGTTTGAACGTCTTGGTAAAAAAGGATTCAAATTCTTCGTTGGCTGATTTTTGTGTTGAAAAAAACCAGAGAGTCGATTTTTCATAGTTCCATAATATATCGAAAACATTGGGCGTCGCCGGAATCCTGAGAGACAGCTGGTGAAGAACATCTTCCTTGATCTGTTTCTTTTCGTTTCTGGACAAAGATTCCTTGCCGCTGTCCTTCAACCGTCTTTCCATTTCAAGGAGGTACTGTTTGGTGACGACCTTGGCGGGAATGGCTTTTTTATCTATCCGGAATGAGAATAAAAAATAGACGCCGATTACAAAACTGGACTGTGAAAAATCCGGCTTGAACGGATTTTCAAACGATGTCCATCCGATAGATTTATCGATGCTCTCCGCATCAATTTCTTCGATGGCATGCTGAGAAAGGAATCGGGTCAGCGTTTCCATCACCGGATCCGGAAGCTGGCCCAGCACCTGATAACGCGCAATAGAAGCATTTGAGGACAGAATGCCCATAAATTTCACATCATCCGTAAAAAACTCGACAAAAGGGATTATTGGAAACGTATCCTAAACCTAAACCGAATCATTCTATCTGGTTTGAAGAGGTCTTACAAGCACCATTTTAGGGTGATATTTTCTTCAGGTGGCATTTGGCAGCAGCGCTTTTCGATGTCGATCGGCCTCTCTTTTGAATTTTTCCACCTGGCTTTGAAAGTAGTCGAGGTTTTCCGTCGCCTGTTTCAACGCTTTTTCACCGACGGCTACTGCGTCGTCATAGCGGCCGCAGGCATAAAGGCTTTCAGCAAGCGTATCCAGTATCTGCGGGGTCGGTTTAAGAGTTGCGGCTTCTCCTGCCAGCTTCAAAGCGCGCTGAGGATCGCGGAGTGATGGATTGGCGCTGGTCGCCAGAAGCCAGGCCAGATTGTTCAATGCCGAATAATTGTCTGGTTGAAGCGACAGGGCTTTTTCATAGGCGTTTATTGCCGCTTCCGGTTTATTTTGAGACACATAAATATCCCCCAGAATGTTGTAGGGAGCCGGATTTTCGGGATTCTTGTTAATTTCTCGCAGCAGGATTCTTTCAGCCAGCGTGGAATTCAGTTTTTTCCCGGTATCTCCCCAGTTTATTGTGTATCCCACAGCGCCAATGATCAGAAGCGCTGCCATAAACACGGTAATACTGCGGCGGATTTTCCGGTCATGCCGCTGAATCCAGGAATGGTCTGCTTCGCATTTCTTTAAAAAATCAACGCGCTGTGTAATGCTGAAGTGATGCCAGTTGGGTTTGTCCGCCGGTTGTCCGCTGGTCAGTGCTATTTTTTCCAGTGTGGTGATCAGAGGAATTGAGCTGCTGAAAAGCGTAAAGACATAGGCATCGGCTTGTCGTTCAAAATTTCGCATGAAATACCCGAAAATATAGCGGAAATATATCAAAAAAGATAAAATTGTGCCTGCGGTGAACAGAGCTGATGTTGCAGTCGTTTCCTGTGACAGGATATGTTCCATGATCCGGTAAAACTGCGGCACATAAAGAATCACCATCAAAAGGACGTCGTAGAGTGTGTAGGAAATGATTACATATCCGGCAAAAAAGAAAAGATAAAACAGGAGATGCTTTTTCCGGACATGCCCGATTTCATGGGCGATAACAGCGTCAATTTCATCGGGGTTCAGAAACTGCAGCAGCGCCTCGGTGACAAGAAGATAGCGAAAGGATTTCACGATTCCCATGACGCCGGCTGTGATCATGCGGCCTCCAAAAATCGGCCAGTAAACGATATTGGCGAATGTAAATCCGGCTCGCCGGCTCAGGGCTTCGATCCGCGAACGGATATATCCGGATTCCAGCGGACGGCACCGCCAGAATTTCTGAATGATGGCCGGACCTGCCACGGCGGTCAGTATCAGAAATACCAGAAAAAACATAAGCTGTCCGGAAGGCGCGGCCAGAAATTTTTTGGGCGCTTCAAACGGCAAAAGCTGCAATATGTCGGATGTCCCGGAAATCAGCAGCCAGGGCAGCACCACGGGAATGCTGAAAGAAATCTGGGAGGTGACATAGGACTTCAGGGAAATGTCGTTCTGATACAGCCGGTGATACGGAAACCAGGCGCAGCTCCAGACAATGACCATATAGAACAGATACATTGCCAGAAATATCAGTGCTTCCAGTGTGGGAAAAGACGCTATGACGGGAAGCCGGGATGTATAGAGCGTCAGATTCAGGCCGTAGATATCAAAAGCGAACAGCAGAATCGCTAAAATTGAATACCGGTTCAATGCCTTGCTGAACCGGTTGTCCATATCCAGGAAATTTCCGGTACGAATCTTCTGGTCGATATTGCGAAACTGCATCCAGGTAGCAACGGCGAACATCGATGCCGTCAGCAGCAGTAGAAACGCTGTCGCAGTTCCCTGAAAAGCGGGATGCGCCGGCGGGTAACAGGTCGAATATATCAGAAGTGCAATAATGAGATAAATAAAATTTGCGAACACAATCAGCCTTTTTGTTGTTTTGTTTGTAAATTTGAGGAGGGATAATAGCGTTCTTTTTCGCTGTAAATACAGCCGCAGTATTGCTGACGATAAAGTCCCAAACGCTTTGAGGCTTCAATGCCGTACTTCCACCCCTCGCGGAAGTCCTGATAATAAAATGGAACGCCGGTGGATTTTCCAATGGATTCGCCGATATTTCGAATCATCTCATGCTGTTGAAACTTGCTGTACAACAGTGTGCTTGAAAAAGCGTCAAACTTGCCTTTACGGGCGATTAAAGCGGCCGAACGGAGCCGGTCGTAATAGCAGATGCGGCATCGATCGGCCTCCCGAAACACGGCCCGCTGCAGAAAACCTTCAAGGTCGTACCCTTCCTGATAAATGACTTTCAGGTCAATCTGCTGCGCATAGGATGTCAATGTTTCCTGCCGTTTGAGGCATTCGGTGTAAGGATGGATGTTATGACGGTAAAAAAATCCCATCACCTCCATTCCATCACCGCGAAGTATCTCGACAGGATAGATTGAACAAGGTGCGCAGCAAATATGCAGCAACAGTTTCATGGCCGTTCTCCGAAAATAGCGGTGCCGATGCGCACCAGTGTGGCGCCTTCTTCGATAGCAGCTTCAAAATCGCCGGTCATGCCCATGGAAAGTTCTGCCAGGTGAGGCCCGAGACTCTTTGCATCCTGAAGCGAATCCCGAAGCTTTCGCAGTTGGCGGAAATAGGGGCGTACCTTTTCGGGCGCATCGAAAAACGGTGGAATTGCCATCAGCCCCTGCACCGATATATTGGCATAGTCAGCGATATCGCAAATCAACCGGCGGGCCAGCTCTGGAGCGACGCCGGATTTGGAAAGCTCATTTCCGACATTGACTTGAATCAGTATCTGCTGAATCTTCCCGATTTTCCGGGCTTCGCGATCCAGTTCTGCAGCCAGATGTACGGAGTCCACCGTATGAATCAGATCGAAGAGCTTTACCGCATATTTGGCCTTGTTGGTTTGAAGGTGACCGATAAAATGCCAGGATACCGGCGTATCCGACAGTTCCCGGCATTTTTCACGGGCTTCCTGGATGTAGTTTTCGCCCAGAATTTCAGCGCCGGACTGAATGGCGCTGCGCACCACATCAATGGGCATGGTTTTACTGACGGCCACCAGTCGAACGGTGCCGGGGGCCCGGCCGCAGTGGATACAGGTTTCAGTAATACGTTCCCGAACCCTCTGCAAACGTGCGCTGATTGCTGTATGTATCATCTCATCTCTGTTCGTCATAACCATCACTCATCATTTGAAGCCCCTCCGCGTTACGTCCTCCGGGTCTAAACCCGACAACGCCTTCCTGCACGAGAACTTCGATGACCTCGCAGACCGGAAGCCCGACCACATTGCTGTACGAACCATCGATACGCCGAATCATAAAGGCGCCAAGCCCCTGAGCGGCGTATGCGCCGGCCTTGTCGAAGGGTTCACTGGTATGCACATACCATTCGATTTCATCCGGCGTCATGTCTTTGAAACAAACATTCGTGGATACCACCTGCACACGATGGCGTTTTCGGGCGTTGCAGCGCAGGGAAAATCCGGTCAGCACCTGATGCGTCCTTCCGCTTAACGTCTTCAGCATTTCACGAGCTTCGGCCATGGAAGCGGGTTTTTCGAGGATGGTGTCATCTATCACCACAATGGTATCCGCGCCAATGACCCAGCTTTGGGGATATTGTTCAGAAATGTTTCCTGCCTTGGCATCCGCCAGCGTTTGTACAAAATTTTCCGGATGGGTATGAGGGATGCTGGACTCGTCAAAACTGCTCGGGATGACTGTAAATTCAACACCTGCCTGTTTCAGCAGATAGCGCCTTCTGGGTGATTGAGATGCCAGAATCAAAAAGGGAAACGACTGAAGAGATACTGTTGACAAAACGATGCCATCCTTTCATGGCGAGCTGGAGCGGGTTGCAGCAATGCGCAGCTTCTTCAAATATGGTTCTCTTGTTTCGATGAAATAAATTTTCCCCGAAGGTTGAGCGCAGCGTCAAACTGTTCGGACAGAAGCGCTGCGCAGGCCGCCATCCGGATTGTTTTTGGCGTGCGGCGAAGTGAACACGCGCGTGTGGCGTAATTCAGCATCGCCGGATAATCAGATGACTCATATGCTGCTATCGCTTGTTGATAAAAGTCATCACTGGCGGTTTCGATATCCGCAAGCTTTCCGATATCGGATTTGCAGCGGTGGCAATTCCGATTTCCATTCCAGCGGGCGTTACAGACAGGACAGCGTTGCATAGCGGTTTCCGGTAAAGAGTTATTCGATGTAAAACAGAATTTCTTCCAGTTGTCCGGCCATTGATCTGGCGTCATCGAGCCGGTTTTCCAAGACAGCATCCTGAATGTCTTCCATCAGGTTCACTATTTCATCGCGGTCTTCATCAGGGGCATGTTCCATTTTGTCCGAAGCCTTGTTGAGAATATCTTTGATATCTGGTGGCAAGGCATCCAAAGAAATTCGGGTTGCAGCGGCCGGCGTATCTGTTTCCGAATGTCGCCAGATGTCATCCACCCGTTGTTTAAATTGGGATATTTCGCTTTCGCTGAACCGGCCGATTGCATTTTCGATCACTGCCTCGATTTTATTGCCTGAAACTTTTTCGATTGCCTGAATTTTAAGGATACCGTTAATATCCAGATCGAAATGGGCAATAATAACGCTGCCGGCAGGGGAAGGCGTCAGATCGAAGATGTATTTCCCAAGAAGTACATTGTCGAGAGCGTGGGCGTTTTCGCCCTGATATACGTTCACTTCAACGTGTTCCTGGTTGTCATACATCGTATAGAATGCGTCGCTGCGGCTGGCAGGCAGCTTGGTATTGCGACGGATCAGCGGTACATACATGTGAGCGGTGTAAATGCCATCCACTTCACCAACAGCAGATGTTCCAAATGAATATGGGGTAATATCGAGAAGTACGCTGGAAGAATTCAGCCCCATTTCCCGCCCGGCCTGAATAGCGGCGCCCAGAGCTACGCACAGATCGGGATCGATTTCACCGTGAGGGGTCTGGCCGAATTTGTTTTCCAGCATGTGAGAAATCTGCGGAATGCGGGTAGAACCTCCCACAAGAATGATCTTGTCAATGGCGGATGGCAGCAGCGAAGCATCTTCCAATGCTTTGGATACGGAATCCATGGTACGCAGAAGATCATCTTCAATCATTTCTTCGAAATCGATCCGGGACAATTCATAGGACAAATGAATATTCTTGAAGAGTTGTTTGCCGATATGGTCTTCTTCGATACGTATAAAAGGTTCAAAGGACAAGGCGATCTTAGCCTTTTCTGCGGCGCGCCGAAGACGGGCCATCACGACGGGGTTCTGAGTGACATCCAGGGAAAGCTCTTTCTGGATATATGTGGTCAGCATAGCGAGAATCTTCTGATCAAAATCGTCTCCACCCAGATGATTGTCGCCTGTGCTGGAGAGAACCTCCACGATACCGTTTTCGATGCGGACAATGGATACATCGAATGTGCCGCCGCCAAGATCATATATCAGAATTGTCTGGGTAGCGGTGTTTTCGCTTTCATATGCCAGCGATGCGGCCGTGGGTTCGTTGATGATCCGGACCACATTCAACCCTGCAATTTCTCCGGCTTCCCGTGTGGCCTGACGCTGGGTGTCCGTAAAATAGGCGGGAACCGTTATGACGGCATTGCCGATGGGTTTCTGGAGAACTCTTTCGGCGCGTTCCTTCAGGGCTTTTAAGATACATGCGGAAACCTCCTGGGGCAGATAAGCGGCATCTCCCATCGGAATCCGTTGATCTGTTCCCATGAGCCGTTTAACTGATTGAACCGTTCGTTCCGGCGCTATCACCGTCTGATTCAATGCTTCCGTTCCGACGATGATTTTGCCATCGGCGTCGAGGCCGACAACTGAGGGCACGATACCGTTGTCGTTCTCGATGAGGACCGTCGAGTTTCCATCTATAATGAAGGCAATTTCCGAATTGGTGGTACCTAAATCGATGCCCACAATGGGTTCCATAATCTTTTCTCCATTTTCATAACTTTGTGAGGACACGGCGGTATCCCTGTGTATTTTCATTCAGGCGGATTTCCTCCGCCCATCAGTCGGCAACGATGACTTCAGCCGTTCTCAGGACTTCGTCTCTGCGAACAAACCCTGTTAACAGTTCCTCGACGACGATGCCTTTTTCGATGCCGCTGCCGGAGCGTTTGCCCACCGCTTTCATGGTTTTGGGATCGAACTTTTTCCCGACGGTTTCGACGACCATGATATCGGCACTGGCCATCGCCTTGTCCATCCGGCGAAGCGCTATTTCATATCCTTCTGTAATACTTTCAATCCCTTTGGGGGCTGGTCTGAAAAAACTTTTGACAGATGTTATGGAAATGCTGGCATGACGACCTCTGACCAGTGCATCCCGAACATCCATAAACGGCATCAGCGCCCGCTTTTCGCTGGAGCGGCGGATGTTTTCCTCCATGTGTGAAATCGCCTGCGTGCGGTTTCTGAAAAGTTCAGCAGTTTCCTGATAGATTTCCGTAAAACTGCTGAGCGCGGAAAGGGTTTTGCTCTGTTCCCGGTTTTGCATCCGTATTTCCTGCCTCAGTGCGGTAAATTCCGAAAGCAGTGTGAACAGATCACACGATGCCAGCGTCTCAGACGTATCGGCAGATGGATTATCATCGGGCAGAGCAGCGAGCCATGCAGAAAAATCATTGAAGACTTTTTCCTTCCAGTCATATATCAGATGATATTTCCGGATTCTGGCTTCAATTCGTTTTCTGATATATTTTGAACACCATATTAAAAAAGGCAGCCATATCTTTTCATCAAAAAGACGCCACTGACGTTGTGCGCATGGAATGATTTGATTGAACTTCATGGGTGATGTACCTGCAAATTCAGCAGTTCCTGAAGCCCGACGCGATGTCTGGTTGCAGAGGCAATCTGAATCAAATTATGCAGGGCTTCTTCTGTTTCCGGAAGTTTGTCCGGCATCAGGTATAATCCTTCCAATCGTTTACGGATATCCTTGATTGCCTCATATGCGGCGGTGATCTGCCGAAAACGGTCAGGCGCATTTTCAGGGGGATATCGCTTCACCAGTTTAAGATAGTTACTGCGGATTTGCTCATCCGAAGCTTCAGGTGTCAGCCCGAGGGTGATATAATGTATCAGCATAGCGGTATCGCTTTATAAATCCGTTAAGGTCATCTGTTGGAGTTCAGTCCGTTTGTCAGAAAAAAGAATATTTGCCTCACGGGAAAGTTCGTCTCTGCCCGTGATACCAATAATTTTATCCATTAGAACAAATAGTTGTATTGATTTTTTATCCGTGAGAAGAGATTTTCTGACAAAAAGAATCCGTCCTTTCGAAGCACCTCGAAGATCGAGTTGATCCACCAGTGATTCGATATAGATTCTTAACTTTTTAATTTCTTTAGCTTTTATTTTTGTGTCGATGCTATTCAGCAGCGCGCCCAAGTCGTCCACAAATCCGCCGTCAGGATCGTCGTTATCTTCGTCATCATCCCAATCGTCATCATCCCAGTCATCATCAACGCTGTCGTCGTCATACGAGCCAGGAATTCCCATATCAATTTCGTTGAAACTAAAATGTTCAAGGGCAATTTTAATTCTTCCTGCAGCATGCCGAGACAGTTTTTGGGAAAGCGTTTCCAATGTGCGCATCATTTCGACATCTGCATTTTGCAGCAGCGCCAGGTACGGCGATGAATCATAAGAAATGCCTGAAATATGTCCGATGGTAATCAGGAAAAAACGCATCTGAAGCCGATGCGGCTGCTGCGGTTTTTTCAGCCGTTTCTTCAGTTCGGCCGCCATGAATCCCAGGATACTATCCTGAAAAATAAGAATAAATGTTTCAATGAGTTCTGAATCTGAAATGGAATTGAACATGGACGGCCGCTTTTCCAGCAGGGTATGAGCAATGTCCGCGGATGGCAGAATCAGCCGGAATTCTTCAGGAATTGGGCTCAAAAGCATTGCAATGTCTGCGGCGGCCAGTTGAGAAAGCGCCTTAAGTTCCTGCATCATATAATTATCAGTATGAATTATTGCTTCGGCCGTAAATCTCTCCTTCGGCAATGCTTCGATGTCGCCATGCAGCAGGGCAAGAATCCGTAATCGCTCCAGTTTATTAAGCTGAAGCAGTTCCTGGCGCTCCGACATGGTGAAAGACGTGGAATCTTTTAACAGGTTGTACAGAAGCTGCTTTTCAAGCAGAAACGGCGCCACTCTTCTCGAATTAAACTGGGCTGCCTTGCGAAAGTCCGTTTCCATTAGATGGAATTTTTTACGCTGAAAGTTTTTCCAGGAAGACACAAGCAATGACAAAGCGTGGCGGTCTATTACCCGGTTGTCGTGCGGGGCCCGTCGAGAGGCTTCCGCCAGTATATTTTCAGCTTTCCGGAATGCATTTTTTCTATAATATAAGGATGCAAGTTCCAGGCAGGGAAAGGGATCTTCGGGGAAAACCTCAGACATTTTCAGCAGGATATCTTCAACGATTTTTTGAGCGTTTCTGGTGGTTCTGGGAAGGCTGACCAGGTATTGATAAGCGTGACGATTCAACGGATCAAGTTCGCAAGCGCGAGCTGCCAGCTTCATAATAATCATTTCCGGATTGCTCTCGTTCCACAAAAAATCTACGACAGGCGCTCTTGGTACGGATGCTTTCAAAATTATTTGGCCCAGGCCAATGAAGTCTTTGAACTTTTGAGCAATAACTACCATAATCATACTGAAAACCATGTCTCTCTGAAGAGGATCGGTGATTTCTTTTTTCAGTACAGATAGATACTTCGCACCTTCATAAAGCGGAGAGATTTTTGTCACCATGAACCGTAATTTGTTCTCTGTCAGCACGGCGCGCCGATGCGGCAATAAGGATGATATTAAACTTAAATAGTCATGGGCAGAATCCCTCGAATGAACGCTGGCCGGCATTATCAGTTCTATAATATGCTGGGCGGCGAAATTCGGATCTGCGGGAAAAATGGTTTTCGCGAGAATGCTGACAGGTACTGCCGCCCGTTGCAACCGGCCGGTGGTAATCGCATCCATGATCTCCTGGACCACAGCTTCGAGATTGACCGGAGTGCTGCTAAATAAATTTTGTGAGGTACTGGATGAGGATGCATATCGTTTTAAGTTTTCGATCACGGTGTGCAGGGGAAAATCATCGGGTATGCGCGACAGAGTTTTCAACATTTCCCCGTCATTTTCCTGGTAAAACTGCACCATCGCTCTGCAAAAAAGACGTATGGGAGTGTAAGGGGAGACGCGCGGGATGTCTTTAAGTATCTGCGCCGCATCTTCCCAATTGCCTGCGTTCATCAGTGAGATGGCTTCCTGCATCAGGCCGGAATGCCGTCTGAGCGGATGAGATGATTCCAGAACCTCCAGCGCTTCCCATTCGGATAACATCATCAAACGATACGCAATATGGGTCTCTGTTTGTTCCGGCAGCGGTTGATTTCTAGAAAATTCGGAACATGCGGTCAGAGATTCCTGAACAGAAGCCCTTGAAATATAATCGAACAATTCGACTTCTGTCAGTGTATCCAGAGACGGCATCATCGAGAACGCCATCTTTCTGACAACATCGGCCTCGGCGGTCATGCCTTTGGATCTGAGCTGGTCTTCACGGAGCAGATAGGCGCGATAGAGCAGGGGGCGAATCGCTGCGTTTTTATCCAGTTTTCCGGCAAGCTTCAAAGCGTCTATGGCTTCACGCGCCTTGCCTTTGTCCAGAGCATTTCTGGCCTGCTCCAGAAGCTGATCGGCGGAAAGCTGAGAGATTTTCTGTTGCGGATTTGCCCGCCCTTTGCGGCTTTTTTTGTCTTTGTTACCCATAACCGTTCACGATGCCCGTATGAAAGCATCACCCAATAAAAGCGAATATTTATTGTCCAATAAAAACTGAAGCCTCCCGGAAGGAGGCTTTACTGCGAATTTCATAAAATAAGATCAGGATATCATGCTTTTTTTACCGATATGAAATGCTCCTGAAATGCAATACCGCCACCGGCGGCATCCCACAGATTCAAACCTCCAGCCATCAGGGAATTGTCGGCGACCCCTTTGCGGAATGCTCTCGATTCCGCCGGAATGCTGCGGCCAAATCCGTGAATCATGAAAACAGCTTCCGGATGGATATGTTCCGTCACTTTGGCAGTGATTTTCGCAGAAGTTCCGTTGGCAGAAACCACGACGCTGTCACCATCGGATACGCCAAGGCTTTGGGCAGCCGCAGTATTGATCCACAGAGCGTTTTCGGGCATTTGTGAAAAGAGTCTGGGATTATTGATGGTATGTCCCTGAGAATGCAACGCGCATCTGCCGACAGTCAGTCTGAAACGGCCGGACTCCGGACGTTTTCGGGGCTCATAGGGCTTCAGTGAAGATATCTGGGCGGCTTCCCATCGGGGGTTGATGATTTCGATCCGCCGGCTGGCGGTTGTAAATGTCTGATCGGTAAGCGCCTTGCGGACGGGTTTTTCGGAAAGTTCCACAATTCCTGATTCATAAAACTGATCCAGGGAAACATCCGTATCCTGCAGTTGATATTTCCAGATATCCTGGATACCGGCAAAAGACAGGGCGGATATCCCAAGGCGTTTTGAAAGACCTGAAATAATTTCCCAGTCCGATTGGGTGTCCAGCCGGGGATCCACGCAACGGAATCGGACGCGGAAATCAGGCTTGAGACCGTTGTGCTGAACGATAATACTTTCCTGCTCCAGATATGGCGATATCGGAAGCACGATATCCGCATTCCATGCGGTCTGAGACCAGTTGGATGTGGCGCAGACGATGAGTTCAAGCTTGTTCAGTATCGGTAACAGCGCTGCAGGGTCCGGCAATGAAGCCAGTGGGTCATGACCGAAACACATATAGGCTTTTACCGGATATGGTTCACCGGTTTCAACGGCTTTGAGCGCCAGATGCAGCAGCCCTTTTCGGGGATCGAAAAGCGGGCGTGCGCCGCCTGCGCCATCTGCACGAGCGCTTGTAACTTCTGGCAGCAAATCCGTCAATTTTTTTAAGCCCTTATGTCCGATATCCTCCGGTGACGCAGCAAGCGCCAGTCCTCCTTTGGCGCCGATGGATCCCAACAGGGCGTTAATGATAAACGCCGTTCTGCACACATAAAAAGAATCCGCGTATCGGGCGGTCATCTGACCTGGATGCCAGATGACCGATGGCGCCGCCTGGGCCATCTCCTTGACAAACTGCACGATGGTGTCGGCCTTGACGCCGGTTTCAGCTTCGGCCCACTCCGGCGTATAAGGTGTCACAAAGGCTTCCAGCGCATTGATATCCTTGATCCATGTCTGCGCAAACGAGGCGTTATACAGGTGGTTATTCAACAGGACGTGGATGACCGCCAGATTGAGGGCATAATCGGTTCCTGGTCTGATCATCAGGAAACGGTCTGCTTTTGCAGATGATATGGTTGTTCGGATGTCTATGACCGCCAGTTTACATCCGGCTTCCAGGCTGTCCAGAAGATTATTGACCTCCTGAATGTCGATGGATTCGAAAAGATTCCGGGTCTGGAGAACAACATACTTGGTTTTTTTATAATCATATACGAACGCGTCATTTCCAAAACCAAACAGCGACTGACAGGCGTGATGAACATTGATATCGCAGACGGCGTTGCTCGTATGATAATTGGGAGAACCCAAACCACGAACAAAGGCTGTGAAGAGATCGGAAAATTCTCCACCGTTGTCGGACCACATGAAACTTTCACGTCCATGACGGTTCTGGATGTCCGTAATTTTTTCAGCAACGGCATTCAGAGCTTCATCCCAGGAAACCCTCGCCCATCGACCTTCGCCGCGCAGCCCCTTTCGGATCATCGGAAACTGGGGCCTTTCATTGTCCCTGACGAATTCAGGACCCGCGGCGCCGCGCGCGCATAGCGCCCCCTTGATGCCGGGAACATTCGGATTACCCTGAATAAATGAACATTCACCATTGACGACATTCACCTGCACAGGACAGTGAACAGAACACATACCGCAGATACTGAAGATGGTTTTTTCTGGCATGTCAAACTCCATTGAATTTGATGCGGAAGCATTAGAATGAATAATTCCCCAGATGAGGAAAATTTGACTGGGTTACGCTGCCATCGGAATTCTGACCTTTATACGGTTATTATCTGTTTACGATTAACAAAATACCTTAAGAGTTTCAAGAACAATAAAATATATTTGACGCCTTCGTAAAAAATCCGCATGCTGTGACTGCGTTACATGCGGACTTTTTACAAAAGCATCAAATATACACGGACAGCAGGATTTCATGAATATCACGACATTATTTATTGATGCGCAGGTGCAGGGCGAACCTGGGCTGGAAAACATTCAATCCCGCCTTGGGATGGCGGGAAAGGTGGTTCAGAGCGCCGCCGAGGTTTTTGACTGGATATCCCGTGCGGATGATCCTGTCCAGAGAGGAAAAGAAACCCTGCTGTTGACTCGGAACAAGGGCGCTTTTATCCGGGAATGCCCTGGAACGCGCTCGTACATCTGTTGTGGCTATAAAATTCTTCATATCGGTACGTTCTGCACCATGGACTGTTCCTACTGCATTCTTCAGGCGTATTTTCATCCGCCGGTGCTTCAGTTTTTTATGAATCACGGGGATATGATGCAGGAGTTGCAGGCGGAATTTCAAAAACCCGTCATCAGTAGAATCGGCACCGGTGAATTTACGGACAGCATGATATGGGAACATCCGACCGCTTTCTCATCAGTTCTGGTGCCGTTATTCGCTTCCCAGAGCCGGGCGGTGCTGGAACTGAAAACCAAGACCACCGATATCCGGCGGTTAAAAAATTATACCCATAACCGGAAAACCATTTGCGCCTGGTCACTCAACACCGAACGGGTGATCCGGGAGCAGGAACGCCGCACAACGTCACTGGAGGCGAGGCTTCGAGCCGCGGCGTCCTGTGAATCGTGGGGATATCCGCTGGCGTTTCATTTCGATCCGGTGGTGCTGTATGACGGATGTGAGGATGAATACCGACAGGTGATCCAAAAACTGTTTTCATACATTTCCGCGGATAATGTCGTCTGGATCAGTGTGGGAACGTTCCGGTTCATTCCGGCGTTAAAGACCATCATTCAGAACCGGTTTTCGGATTCCACCATTATTTATGGCGAATTTATTTCCGGGCTGGATGCGAAGATGCGGTATTTCAAACCTGTCCGGCGCGAATTTTATCGCAAACTGATCGGCTGGATCAAAGAATGCGCACCGGATGTTCTGGTCTATTACTGTATGGAAGACAACGATATCTGGGAGACAACCCTGGGGTTTACGCCGGAAAGCCGGGGCGGGCTTTTTAAAATGCTGGATGAAAGTGCGGCGCGGCACTGTGGTGTTTCGGAATAAGAGAGGCTTCCATGCGAAATGTGAAAGCTGTTTTTCTGTATGTGGTATTGATTCTGACAGGATTGGCCCTGTGGGCGTCTGCGGAAGAGTTTCATACGGTGCATTGGGTGGATGACGGCGATACCATCGTTCTCGATGATGGTGCTAAAATCCGATACATCGGCATCAACGCGCCGGAAATCGCTCATGACAATCTGCCGGCGGAACCTTTCGGTCCGGAAGCCAGTCTCTTTAACCGGAGGCTGGTGCTCCATCAGGCCATTCGTCTGGAACTGGACAGGGAAAGAACAGACCGCTTTCAGCGCGTGCTGGCGTATGTTTTTTTGAAAGACGGCGCCTTTGTGAACCAGGAACTTGTCCGAAGCGGTCTGGCGCATGTCCTGTATGTATTCCCCAATATTGCCTGCAATGCGCTGCTGCTGAAGACCCAGCAGGGAGCCATGACGGCGGGAAAGGGGATGTGGCGGAACTGGCGCGAAACATCGGATATCTACATCGGTAATCAAAGATCGCGGCGGTTTCATCTGAAAACCTGCCCGCTGGGCCGTGAAACATCCGATAGAAACCGGGTGGTTTTTCACCGGAAATGGGATGCGTTTTACGAAGGATACGCGCCTTGTAAAAAATGTATGCCCGCCGGAGCGATTGAACGGTAATGAGAGGGATGAACCAGGGGTTACAGCAGGATTCAATGATTTCCGGAGGCGGCCGAAAACTTGTATTTCCTGAAAGTACGGCTGGGGGACGAGGCCGGTTTCTGATATATCTGGCCGTCATATTCCATGTGACGGCAGTCTTGCTGCTGATCTGGACAGTGTCAGTTCCATTGGAGCAGGCGTTGTGGCAGAGCCGTGTTTCAAAAGCGGTCATTATCCATCATGAAAAAAATCTCCTGGAAAATCTTGATCATTCCAGAATGCTGATCCGGATATCTGCGGCGTGCATGGTGATTGCCGGATGCCTGACAGGGTGGATTCATCGTAGAAATTCTGTTTTTACAGGTTCTCTTGAAAATACCATGCAGCGGATTCTTAGAGGGGAACCGAATGTGCAACTAAGCGCTTTAAAAGGTTTTGAAGCGCTGG
Source organism: Desulfobacteraceae bacterium RAAP-1 (assembly GCA_001443525.1). Classification (GTDB taxonomy): domain Bacteria; phylum Desulfobacterota; class Desulfobacteria; order Desulfobacterales; family Desulfatirhabdiaceae; genus RAAP-1. The sequence continues at coordinate 22,965 of LKPX01000058.1, forward strand.
CGGATGTTTTTAACCGTCTGACGGCGCATCATCAGCAGGTCGAACATCGCCTGGTGCGCATCCATCGTCTCATGGCCGCCATCATCGACTGCCATCGCGTGATGATGACGGCTACGAACGCAAATCCTCTGAGTCAGCAACTTACCGATGTTCTGGTCGAAACCGGAAAATACCATGCGGCATGGATAGCATATCTTTCCGAAAAATCCGGGACATTGATCATAAAGGCATGGTCTGGGAGGGGGGGGACAGATACGCTTCCGGCGTTCTGGACGGATACTGAATACAGCCCTGTGCGCAGAGCTATCCAAAACCGGCATCCTGCGCTTATCCATGACATCATGAACGAACCGTCCGCAGCTTTCTGCCGGGATGATGCCCGGCACCTTGAATATACATCTGTGGCCAGTCTGCCGATTCATCATCAGCATGAGGTGACAGGCGTTTTGACGGTATATGCGCAGACACCGCTGGCTTTTGACACCGATGAACTGCGTCTTCTGGCGGAGTTCGCCAGTGATCTGACTTCATGTGAACCCAGGATGTCGATTTCGGAATAAATCTACATGCAGTGATTGCGCCGCACTTCTCATTCCAGTTCGCATTCAAACTGATACCTTTGTCAGCTTCGCTGTGCCGCGATTCGACGTACTGAATGTACAGTCTCATCGCTGCTCGCTTGCTTTCGCGGTCTCAGTC
>LKPX01000059.1 GCA_001443525.1 Desulfobacteraceae bacterium RAAP-1
TTCGGACTGAGACCGCGAAAGCAAGCGAGCAGCGATGAGACTGTACATTCAGTACGTCGAATCGCGGCACAGCGAAGCTGACAAAGGTATCAGTTTGAATGCGAACTGGAATAAAGAGGCAAACCCGATATGAATACGGGTCTCGTACCTCTCTAATGTGGTTTTAGGGCTATCTGGCAAGCTTCCCGTAGCCATACTCGAAATGCTGATAATCGATCGGATTGGTCCATTCGCCGCCCCAGCCGAACCCTTTCTTTTTGAATTGTTCCACTATCGGGGCGTCTTCCTGCAGCATGCCTGATCGGGAGCTGGACCGGTCGATATATGAGAGTGCGCTCGGTGGCAGTACCTTGCACTCCGCTGGATTTTGCTTGCAAAATTCACTGATAGGCGATGTGGCGGTAAACCCGAGTTTCTTCAGAAAATCGACTTTTTCACCGTTGCCATCCCACCCGCGTATTTTCAATGCGTCTGTCGAAGCTGTTATATAGGGGTTTTCCAGAGGGTTGATATCAATAGCTCCTCCATAACTGTGTTTGGAGAATATCCCTGGTTTGCCAGTGATGTCTCGGCAGTTGAAGGCTGAGGTGTTGTCGGCGGCCATGGATTTGTCGTCATCGGCATCGTAAGCGTCGATCAGTTTCATGCGGTTGACAGGAAACTTCGTTTTATACATGAATTTCAGGAGGTCGAGATAAAAATCGGCCAGGCCTATATGAACCACCAGTTCGCCGTAGTGCGGCTTTCCGTCAACTCCCCAGTAGCGTGTCGCCAGATAGGCAAGGTCGCTGATCGGTACGGGGCATCCCGGCCGCCACGATCTTGTTTCCAGCATCCGTGTCTCGACTTTGCTCGGAACAGTGGTTGCAACAGCGAAAAAGCCGTCCGACATCGGCCATTCCCCTATCTTGCGCGAAGCAGTTCCAAGTTTTTCACGAATTTTTTCCGGAATATCCATCGGGAGATCGGATACAGGTCCGCTCAACGACAACGCCAGTTCAGCAGGAGCGCCGATGACAATTTGCGGCTTTTGGCTGGGATCGAGCCACGATAATATTTTTATCATTGCCCGTCTGTTTATGGATACGCACCCGGAAGTCGGTATTCCCTTTCCTTTCTGAATGTGAACGAAAATCGCGCTGCCGAGCCCTTTGATCACCGGATGGGTGTTGTACGCCACCACCAGCCCGTATTGGTAGGCGACACGTTCGGAGAACATCGCCTCGAACGACATCGCATGGGTGTCGCCGCACTTGACCAGACGGTTGTAGTCCGGTGACTGAACATCATCGACCCAGACGTCGTCTGGCTGCAATTGATGATAACGCATCCGTGTATTGACTGAAGCTGCATAGCCGAATGCCTGTTGCAGCGGGTAAATTCCGGTTGGTGTGCGTCCGTCGCCTTCCCGTTTTTCCCACGCCGGCGCCATGCCGCTGCGTCCGAGGTTGGCCGGAATCGGACTGAAGGCAAGCGCCCAATGGTTTTTGAAGCGCTTCAGTGGATATAAAATGGCGCAAGCTGGTGTTTTGGCATCGGGATCGACATACAGCAACTGGCTGCTGCCGGCAATGGCGCTGCTCAGAGCGGGCAGTGAAGCCTGTAAACGGCCTGGAATGCCGGCGGCATTTGCTGAAACCAGCGCCACAAAAGATAGGATTACCGCCCAGAGGATATGCAGGATGTTTTTCATGAACAGCTCTCCAGTAGTGATTCAACAGGTTGGAATGACTCTTTCGACTTGGTTCGTGGCAGAGGAGGATATCACATTTTGATGCCGCTCTCGATGGCGTCCCAAAGACGTCTTCGCCGACTGTGTTCAAAGCGCCATTGATCCAGAAGCTTTTTGAAAGCTGCGGGATTGATTTCCTGTACGACCGCGAGCCATTGAATATGGGATTTATAATCGGCGGAAACAGCGACTGCCGGATTGGGGACCATTTTGGGTGCGTGTTTGGTCCAGCATTCCATCACCAGCGGTAAATGTTCTGCTCCGTTCATTTTCTGAAGCCATTCCCGCCGGCAGCGGTGGTGGGCTTTGTCGCCGATGATGCTGGCAGCGGCGATATCCACCATCCGGGGGCAGCGATTTCTGATATCGGTTATTTCCGCCAGATCCCGGGTCAGTACGAAAAATGCCTGGGCCTGTTCCACGAATGTCTTGAAATGGTTTAGAATGTAATGAAGCCATGCCTGCATTTTTTCGGAAAACCATTCCTTTCCTTTCGCGTCATCCATCCCCGCGTCAATCAGCCAGTGAATCCAGCAATCCGAAGCAAGCTTTAATATCTCAGGTTGATATCCGATCGCTGCATAAACGATATGCTGTTTCCAGGCATTTAGAAGATCGGATAGCGGCAATTTACCGATCTTTCGAACCAGTCTGTTGACGCCGTTCCAGTCAAATGGATTCCGGTAGGTGAACTGCTGAAATTCGATAATCTGCTGACAATGGACCATGCCTGTTTTTTGAGCAATATTATGCAGTTCTTTCAGAATTTTTGAGATAGGGTCATCCGCTCCCCTGGAAACGCAACGTTTGATACTGGACGCCAGAAGAACTGTTTCGATATCCCAGGAGACAGTTTCGTTTTCCTGTTTTGCGCGGCTGTCGATGATTTGATGGCAGATATTCTCGGCTTCTTTCCACCTGCAGGTTTCAATCAGATTTTTCAGCGGCGGGATGCCGTACATCCAGTCCATCGGGATCAGCCGGATACAATTTTCATGATACAGATCAATATCGAATTTCCGCGCCAGTTCGAGGTAGATTTCCTGCCAGACGGAATTTGCCTGATGCAGCCGATTTTCCCACGCCGGATCGTTCTCCTGCGACTGGATGGCGCTGAAAATGGATTGCTGATAGCTTTCGGGTAGCATGTCCATAAAACGGAGAGCACCCTGACGGTTCAGGTGGACGATGTGAAGAGACGCCTGAAGGCAGTTCAGGCGGTCAATTAAATGAGCGGCGGAATCAGATGTCAGCCATAGCCATTTCAGAATGCACTGGGTGGTGAGCATGCCGAACACGCACCCGATTTTTTCAAGATTCATCCATTCTGGATATGCCGACATACCGGTTTCGATACGGATCAGCGCCGAGTGAAAAATATCCGGATCAGATTCCGGTAACTGCGCAATGGGCTCGATAATGGGCAGCATGGCGCGACAGATATCTTCCAGTTTGTCCGTAAACAGGGGGCCGCTGAACATCGGTGATTCCCAGGCATGGCGACGCATGGTGTATTCGCCGTCTTCATCGCCCAATCCTGCGGCGGCGCTGTCCCAGCGTTTCCAGAGAAAACGCCACTGTTCCATATCCTTGTGCCGGCTTATGGAACCGGTTTCGTCTGTGGTATGGGGATTCACAAATCCGGTTTCTGCTTTTCTCCTCATTCCTCTGTCTCCACCGTCAGGACGGACGATTTCTTCAAGAACGATTACAGACTGATGACAGTACCGTTGCAGGCAAGTTCGATCAGCTCTCCACCGGTCGCCATACGGGCGCCCTGTACCAGGTTGGCTTCGGTAATCTTTCGGGCTGCGGCGCAGGGAGTGCATACCAGAATGGGCACGTTGTATTCCTGAAGGTATGACAAATGGTCATCCGCCGAGTCGCCGGTGGCGGCCCTTAAGGTAGTGGCAATGCCTTCTCTGGCGATATAGACGCCGTCGTCCAGCAGAAAAAGCGTTATATTTTTCCCTTGCTTTTTAGCGACCATGGCCAGTTGAAGCGCCCGGGTGGCGCGGTTAGGGTTATCGGTTCCACACGAAAGTGTAATTACAACATTGTCTGTCATGAGATACCTCCTGTTAGGGTAATGTCTTCAGATCGGAAGATCGGACGATTTTTTATGAAGTCATCCGATGTATTTTTGAAAAATTTGTGATATACTCTGATCCAGAGTCAAGATACACCCATATCATGAACCGTACAGAGAATCAACGGATTGTCATCAGGCATTTGTCAAAGAAAAACAAAGAAAAATCATGGAAACCATAACCACTCACCAGCGGCCGATCTGGCTGAATCCATCCGGGAATATTGTTCAGGTCATCGACCAGCGCCTGCTGCCTCACCAGTATGCGGTGTTGAGCCTTGAAACCGTTGACGATGTCATTGCCGCCATCCGCGATATGGTGGTGCGGGGAGCGCCTCTGATAGGCGTGACCGCAGCATATGGCGTATATCTGGCTGTACTGAATTCCAGAAAACAGAGCTGTCCCGATTCATATTTGGATGCGGAATGTCAGCGGCTGATATCCGCGCGTCCGACGGCTGTAAACCTGTCCTGGGCGGTGAAACAGGTCCGCCGCAGGGTAGGGGAGGCAGCCGCATATGACGACAGAGTGAAGGCTGCGATGGATGAGGCGGAAAGAATCACTCAGGCTGAGGTGGAAAACTGCAGACAGATCGGACTGCACGGGCTTTCTATCATTCAGGAAATCGCAGGAAAAAAGCCCGGCCAGACGGTCAATATCCTGACGCACTGCAATGCAGGCTGGCTGGCTTGTGTGGAATATGGTACGGCTACGGCTCCGATATACGCCGCCGCCAGCCGCGGGATGGATATTCATGTGTGGGTGGATGAAACCAGGCCGCTCAATCAAGGCGCCCGGTTAACGGCCTGGGAACTGGGGCAGGGCGGTGTCCGTCATACGGTTATTACCGACAACGCCGGCGGGCATCTCATGCAGCATGGCCTGGTGGATATGGTGATTGTCGGCTCTGACCGGGCTACCCGGACGGGCGACATTGCCAACAAAATAGGCACATATCTTAAAGCGCTTGCCGCTAAGGATAACCATGTGCCCTTTTATGTGGCGCTGCCTTCCAGTACGTTCGACTGGGAATTGTCCGATGGTGTAGCCGGTATTCCCATCGAAGAACGGGAACCGGATGAGGTCCGGTATGTCCAGGGCGCCAGCGATAATGCCATTGTCCGGGTGCTGGTGCCGCCTGCGAAGAGCCCCGCGGCCAATTTTGCTTTTGATGTGACTCCGGCAAGGCTCATCACCGGGCTGATTACGGAAAACGGCGTTTGCAGAGCGGATGAAACAGACATTTGCAGGCTTTTTCCGGAAAAGTTCCGGGAAAAGCCTTGACTTTAACAATGGATATCTTTTTAATCGCTTCATGTTGACAGAACTTGAAAAAAAAATAATCGCTTCCATTCAGGATGACATTCCCGTGACGGCGCGCCCCTATCAGGTTATTTCCGAAAAAATCGGGGTATCGGAAACCGTTTTTCTAGAGACGCTTCAGGATTTATGCCGCCGGGGTATTGTTCGCAGGTTCGGAGCTACATTGCGGCATCAGAAATCCGGATTCGAAGCCAACGCCATGACGGCATGGCAGGTGGAAGATCAGCAGGTGGAATCTGTGGGTCGCGAAATGTCCCGATTTCGCGAAGTATCGCATTGTTATCAGAGAAATCCTGTCCCGCAATGGCCATATAATCTCTACGCCATGATTCATGCCAGGGATGAGGCCGGCTGTGTGGAAATCGCCCGCAGGATTTCTCAGGCAACCGGGGTTCAGTCTTATAAACTGCTTTTCAGCCGGAGGGAACTCAAAAAAACATCGATGGAGTATTTCCCGAACGGCGATGAAAATGGCCAAGATTTTGGGTAATCGTCCTAAGTCCCTTCCGCCTTCCGGTGTTCCCCATATCCTTCTGGTCAACCCCTGGATTTATGATTTTGCAGCCTATGATTTCTGGGCGAAACCTCAAGGTCTGTTGATGCTTGCGGCTGTGCTGCGTTACCATGGAGCCAGTGTTTCGTATATAGATTGCCTGGACCGTTTTCATCCCCGCTCTGAAAAACGGGATACAGCGGCTCGATATGGCAAGGGGCCCTATCTGAAATCCCGTATTCCCAAACCTCCGGGGCTGGAAGATATTCCGAGAAACTATTCCCGCTACGGCATTCCTCCGGAGTGGTTTCTGGAAGATATCAAAGCAGTTGAACACCCGGATATGGTACTGGTAACTTCAATGATGACATACTGGTATCCCGGGGTACAGGAATGTATTTCGCTGATCCGATCTGTTTTTCCAGAAGTTCCGGTTATACTCGGAGGCATTTACGCCACGCTGTGCTCAGATCACGCCGTTCGTTTCTCAGGAGCGGATCGGGTGGTGGCAGGTCGCGGTGAAACACAGATTCTTGATATCGTGCGTCAGTGTACCGGATGGTCCGTAACGCCGAAAATGAATTTGCAGGATATGGATGCACTTCCATTTCCGGCGGCTGATCTTCAGCGACATATTCCATACGTTACCTTGATGACTTCTACGGGATGCCCGTTTTCATGCGCCTATTGCGCCTGCGGCTTCCTCAACCCTGAACGCCGATTCCGTTCTCCGGACCGGATTTTCGAAGAAATTGGCTACTGGAATTCCTGCTATGGCGTTCAGGATATGGTGTTTTACGATGATGCGCTTTTAGTGGATTCACAGCATCATGCGATACCCCTGTTTGAAAAAATCATTGCTGAAGGATTGGGCGGAAGAATCCGTTTTCATACGCCCAATGCGGTGCATATCCGGGAGATTACACCGCAGATAGCCCGTCTGATGTTTGCGGCAGGATTTAAAACACTCCGTTTGGGGCTGGAAACTGCTGGAAGCCGCCATGATATGGATTACAAGGTGACGCATCAGGAATTTTTGGCGGCGGTGGCGTCGCTGAAGGCGGCGGGGTTTCAAAGAGAGCAGATCGGCGCTTATCTGCTGACAGGGTTGCCAGGACAGCGATGGGAAGATGTCGTGAAATCCGTTGAAGTTGTTCGGCAAAGCGGTGCTGCGCCGATACCGGCATATTTTACACCGATTCCTCACACAAAATTGTGGCCGCAGGCGGTAGCGTCATCGCGGTATGATCTGGAGGCCGACCCGATTTTTACCAACAACGCTATCTTCCCCTGTACTAAAGAACCGTTCTCATGGAAACCGCTGGCCATGTTAAAAAAACTGACCGCTGCTGTTTGATACAGAAGAAATTGTTTGACTTGTTTCAGGCAATTTCATATTCAAACAAGATCAATTGGTTGCAATTTTACCATTCGGATTCATCAAATATGACGGCTTCGTAAAAAGTTCGCAGGCAAGGCGCGCAAATCCTGAGGAATGAAGCGTACTTGTGGTACGCTGCAATGACGAAGGATGCGGCGCAACACAGCATGCGGGCTTTTTACGAAGCCGTCAAATATGTCAAAAACAAATTTGTTGCGTTATACCCAAGAAAGGAGGAACTTCCAAAATTATATATGAGCAGTAAAATTATCATTAACGCTATTGACCCGGCGGAATGCCGGATCGCTAAGGTGCAGGACAGCAAACTGGAGGAGTTTTACGTTGAAACCGCATCGCGGGAGATGACCCAGGGAAATATCTATAAAGGCGTCATTACCCGTGTGGAACCCAGTCTTCAGGCTGTTTTCGTGGACTATGGCGCGGATCGTCACGGATTTCTTCAGAAAACCGAAATCCACAACGATTATTACCAGGATGTCTCATCAGGGGATTATTCCATCCAGAACCTTGTTAAACGCGGTCAGGAGCTGCTGGTTCAGGTCATTAAGGAACCATTTATGAAAAAAGGCGCCATGCTGACCACTTTCATTTCACTGGCTGGCCGGCATGTCGTTCTGATGCCCGGCAGCGAAAACCGGGGTATTTCCCGAAAAATTGAAGATGAGGAGGAGCGTAAAAGACTCAAGGAGCTTATTAATGGCGTCAAACTGCCGGAAGGTTATGGAATGATTGTCCGTACTGCCGGGGTTGACTGCAGCAAAACCGATATATCCAAGGATGTGAATTATTTGATGCGGCTTTGGAAAAATATCCGGAGCAACGTCATGAAAGAAAAGGCCCCGGCGCTTCTTTACAAAGAACGCAATCTGGTGCTGCGGTCGCTGCGGGATTATTTTACGCCGGAGATTACAGAGATTCTCATTGACGAACCTACGGTCTATCGCGACGCCAAAGAATTTATCGAACTCATTTCACCCAAACATACCAAGATTGTCAAACTTTACAAAGGCCCCAAGCCGATATTTACCAAGTGTGAGCTGGAAGCCCAGATTGCCTCTATTTTTGAAAGCAGGGTAGAGCTGAAGGCCGGTGGTTCTATTGTTATCGACCAGACCGAGGCTCTGGTGGCCATTGATGTGAATTCCGGAAAGGCGACACAGAATAAATCCATTGAGCAGACAGCCCATGTCACCAATCTTGAGGCAGCCGAAGAAATTGCCAGGCAACTGCGACTACGCGATCTGGGAGGACTGATCGTCCTGGATTTTATTGATATGCGGGATCAGAAACACAAGGCTGAAATTGAAAAAGCTCTCAAAAACCATCTTAAAATCGATAAAGCCAAAACCAAGGTTGGTAAAATATCTAAATTCGGCCTTCTGGAAATGTCCAGACAGCGCATTCGTCCTTCCATTGAATTTGGCAGTCACGTACCTTGCCGATTTTGTAAGGGAAAAGGGGTCACTCCGTCTGCGGAAACCTTGGGGCTCAGTTTTCTGCGTGAACTGCATCTTGAAACATTGAAGGAGGATATTGTAAGCGTCCGAGGCAGTGTGCCTCCGGATGTTGCTGTTTTTCTGCTGAACCGCAAACGCCGTGAGATTCTGGAACTTGAAGAAAGCAGAGGATTCAAGGTGATCATCGATGCGGATCCGCAGATGGTGCCCGGCGATAGTCGCATTGTCTGCGACAGGAAAACGCCGATGGATGTTGCCGCCTGACATATGATGAAAGGAGGAAAGAATGATGACGGAAAAAACCAAGCAAAAAAGGTCTGGCGCATTATGGACTGCCGCCGGGGTCATCATTCTGGCGCTTGTTCTGACAGCAGGCTGGCTGTGGATGCGCGAGGGCGGAAAACCTGCGGAAATCAAGGCATCTGCTTTAAAGCCAACCGTTGAACGGTTGCCTGTACATCCGCCGGCCATGATCGATACCGGTCAAGTAGAAAAAAATTCCGAATTGCATGCACTTATGGAGAAACGGAAAAAAGAGTATGGTGTAGGATCCGGTGTCGATATTATCGCAAAACCTGGTGAAACACTTAAAGTTGGGAAAAACATCGTACCCATGAACGATGTTCTCAACAAAATTCAGTCAGAAAAACGGCAGATTACCGAAACTGATTTAATGAAACCATCATCCTCTACAGTGCCTGACGCTTATGGCATTTATGTGGTTCAGCCCGGAGACAATATCTGGGATGTGCATTTCCGGATACTGAAAAGTTTTTTTGCCCAAAAAGGCGTTATCCTTTCCAGGTGGGCAGATCAACCGCTGCGCAATGGAGACAGTTCGGGGGTTGGCAGAATATTAAAATATTCCGAAACGATGGTATCCATTTATAACATTCAGGAACACCGGGTTGAAACCAATCTGAATCTGTTGCAGCCTTTCAGCAAGATCGTTGTGTTCAATATCGGTCAGGCGCTGGAAGTTCTTAAACAGATTGACTATCACCATATTAATATGATTCGTTTCGATGGGAAAAAGCTCTGGATTTCCCCTCGTAACAATTAACCATTATGGCGCTGTAGAAAGTTACACTGCCTGCGGGCTTTTTACAAAGCCGCCAATTGATACTCTGATGATAAAGATGATAAACAGGAACGCACATGATTAAACGTTATACCCGTAAACTGATGGGAGATATCTGGACCGATGACAACAAGTACCGTACCTGGCTGAAAGTGGAGATAGCCGCATGTCAGGCGATGGCGGAGGTGGGTCGGATTCCTCGTTCGGCTTTGGATACTATCCGGGAACGCGCCGATTTTTCGGTGGATCGTATCGAGACGATCGAAGCGGAAACCAGGCATGATGTGATTGCATTTTTGACAAGCGTCGCTGAATTTGTGGGCCCCGATTCCCGCTACATTCATTTGGGGCTGACGTCATCGGATGTTCTGGATACCAGCATGGCCTGTTTGCTGAAACAGGCTGGAAGCATTATTATAGAAGGCTGTGACAGGCTTCTGGCCGCATTGAAAACCCGCGCATTTGAACACCAGAATACGGTCATGATCGGCAGATCTCATGGCATTCATGCCGAGCCGATTACCTTTGGTCTGAAACTCGCCGTCTGGTACGATGAAATGAAACGCAACCGCAGACGTATGGCGCAGGCGGTGGAAACGATCAGCGTTGGAAAAATTTCCGGAGCGGTGGGCACATTTGCCAATACATCCCCGGAAATTGAGGCCCGCGTTTGTCAGCTCCTGGGGCTCAAACCGGCGCCGGCGTCCACACAGATCATCCAGAGAGATCGATATGCGGAATATTTCATGGCGCTGGCCATTATGGCGTCGTCTATCGAGAAATTTGCAGTCGAAATCCGCCATTTGCAGCGCACCGAAGTCCTGGAAGCCGAGGAGTATTTTTCAAGCGGCCAGAAAGGGTCTTCGGCCATGCCGCACAAACGTAATCCCATTGGTTCTGAAAATCTTTGCGGTCTTGCCCGTGTGGTGCGTTCCAATTCCATGGCGTCCCTGGAGAATGTGCCGCTGTGGCATGAGCGGGATATCAGCCATTCTTCCGTGGAGCGGGTCATTGCACCGGACAGCACCATTTTGATGGACTATATGCTGAACCGCATGACCGGGCTGATCACGAATCTGATCGTTTATCCCGATCACATGATGGAAAATCTGGATCGGATGAAGGGATTGGTTTTTTCTCAGCAGATACTTCTTGCACTGGCTGAAGCCGGGGCCAGCCGGGAGGAGGCATACCGCCTGGTGCAGTTCCAGGCCATGAAAGTATGGAAGGAAAAATGTGATTTTCAAGAACTGATCTTAAACGATGAGGCTATCGTCGGATGGCTTGGAAAGGAAAAAATCAAAGAAATATTTGACCTGAATTACCATTTAAAGTATATCAGCACCATTTTTGAACGTGTTTTCGGATTATAATCCACGATAACAGGAGGTTTTACATAATGGGTGTAGCATTTGCAATGGGGCAGGGAGGCGCTGCGGCTTCCGGAAGCGCTGCGGGAGGGCTGGCATCATTTATTCCGTTGGTTCTGATGTTTGTCATTTTTTATTTTCTGCTGATCAGACCTCAACAGAAAAAAACCAAGGAGCATCGGGACATGGTGTCCGGTCTAAAAAAAGGCGACCGGATTATTACCAGCGGCGGTATTTATGGACAGATTACCTCGGCGGATGATGCTACCCTCACTGTTGAAATTTCCGATAAGGTTCGTATCAAACTGAATCGGGGTAATGTCGCGAGTCTGGTACAGAATCAGGTGCAACAACAAACGAAAAAATCATCAGAATCCTGAGATTCCGATAACCTGACAACAGTGATGTACACACAAACGATCCTGACAAATTGCCGCATCGAGCAAGTTTGATGCCCTCGTAAAAAGTTGATTTCGGCCCGTTTTACAATAACAACAGGCTGAATTTATTTGGTTATGGAAATCATGTTTTTGACTTTTTATGAAGGCGTCAAGTTTTATCAGCGAAAGGATTGATCATTGAAGAATATTTCATGGAAGCTGGCAGCCAGCGTGCTGGTGATTCTGATGGCCGTCATATACACTATCCCAACATTTATGCACGGGGTATGGCCATACAAAAAGATTAACCTGGGGCTTGACCTCCAGGGGGGAATGCATCTCATCCTTGAGGTGGAGGTAAATAAAGCTGTTGAGAGTTCACTGGAACGGGTTGCTCAGGATTTGCGCATGACACTGCGTAAAGATCAGATTCCTGCGACCGGACTGGAGCAGATGCAGGGAGGCAAGATTACTGTACGGGTCGAAGGCAAGGATCAGATCGATAAATTCGATAAGGTTCTGAATGATTCATTCAAGGATATTCGAGTGTTGTCCCGTAATGTCGAAAATGATATACTCACCATATCTCTTGATCTGCCAGACAAGGAAGCGGATCGTATCCGTAAAATGGCGGTTGAACAGGCTCTTGAAACCATCCGAAACCGTATTGATCAGTTTGGCGTCAGTGAACCGGATATCCGTCAGGAAGGTGATCGTCGTCTTCTGATCCAATTGCCGGGGGTTAAAGATAGTCAGCGTGCTAAGGATCTGATTGGGAAAACAGCGCTGCTTGAATTCAAACTCGTGGATGAAAATCATGATGTGAATGCTGCTCTGAAAGGGGTGGTGCCGCCAGGTTCTGAAGTTTTGTATGAAGTTCGGGAAGACTCTCAGACCCGAAGGACCAGCAAAACCCCGTATCTGCTGATCAAACGTCCGGTGCTTACGGGGTCCTATCTGACGGACGCCAAGGTGCAGATCGATTCCCAGTACAACGAGCCCTATGTCGCGATTAAATTTGACAAGAAGGGGGCTCAGATTTTTGAGAAAATTACCGAAGAAAATGTGAAGAAACGCTTAGCCATCGTGCTGGACAACAAAGTATATTCCGCACCGGTTATTCAAGAGAAAATCAGCGGCGGGGAAGCCAGGATTACAGGTCGCTTTACATCTGAAGAAGCCAGGGATCTGGCCATTGTTCTGCGTGCCGGCGCTTTACCGGCTCCTGTAAAGGTATTGGAAGAGCGCACTGTAGGACCATCCCTCGGAACAGATTCCATTCATAAGGGTTTGCTGGCCGGTCTGATTGGCAGCAGCCTGATTATTCTCTTCATGTTTTTCTATTACCGGGGATCGGGACTGATCGCTGATGTTGCGCTGCTGTTTAATATTGTCATGATTTTTGGTGGGCTTGCTGCTTTTCAGGCCACACTGACAATGCCTGGTATCGCGGGGATTATTCTGACCATCGGTATGGCGGTGGATGCCAATGTGCTTATTTTCGAGCGTATCCGCGAGGAGCTGAGGGTAGGAAAAACATTGCGGGCTGCGGTGGATGCCGGGTTTCATATGGCCACATGGACGATTCTGGATGCCAACATCACGACGCTGATTGCGGGGCTGGTGCTGTTTCAGTTTGGTACCGGGCCGGTCAAGGGATTTGCTGTGACTTTAAGTCTCGGCGTTGTTTCCAGTGTGTTTACAGCACTGGTGCTGACGCGGGTAATCTTTGACTTTTTCATTGTTCAGCGGAAAATTAAACGGCTGAGTATTGGATAAACACGTAACAATCTGCGAAGGATGTTTTCATGGAGTTTATTAAACCCAATACCAATTTTGATTTTGTGGGTAAACGAAAAATCGCTTACGGAGTTTCGATTTCGCTGATTCTGATCAGTATTTTCAGCCTGGTGTTTCATGGCGGCCCCAGGTATGGTATCGATTTTGTCGGCGGTACCATTATTCAGGTAAAATTTCCGAATTCAGTCGTTACTGAAAACATAAAATCCGGTCTTTCCGATATCGGCTTGATGAACACAACCATTCAGACATTTGGCGACCCCAGGGATTATGAATATCTGATTCGTACAGATAAGCCTGTACAGACCAATGATACTTTCTCCCAGCAGGTCAAAGATACCATACAGAAAGCGACGGGAACCGCACCTGATATCCGGCGCATTGAAATGGTCGGCCCCCAGGTGGGCAAAGACCTTCAGGAAAAAGCTCTGTTTGCGATTTATTATTCCATGCTGTTTATCGCGATCTATATTTCCGGAAGATTTGATTTCAGATGGATAGCCTGCGCCATCATTGCTGCCGCGCTGATGGGAAGCGTGTATCTGCTGAGTCTGTGGCATATCAGTATGGCTATTTTGACGCCTCTGGCGTTTATCATCACGCTGGTGCTGTTCTGGGTTCTGAATCTTAAATATGCGATGGGGGCTATTGTAGCTTTGATCCATGACGTTATAATCACAGTGGGTTGTTTTTCACTGCTTGGAAAGGAGTTTTCGCTTCCTATTATTGCAGCGGTACTTTCCATCATGGGGTATTCCCTGAATGACACCATTATCGTGTATGACAGAATTCGGGAAAACCTGCGTAAACATTCTAAGAATACGCTGGCGGTTACCATCAATCGCAGTGTGAACGAAACCTTAAGCCGGACGATACTGACTTCCGGATTGACACTGCTGGCGGTTATCTCCTTGTTTATTTTCGGAGGGGGGATTATTCACGATTTTGCACTGGCCATGTTAGTGGGCATTGTCGTGGGAACGTATTCCTCCATTTATGTGGCCAGTCCTATTCTGCTGGCCTGGCAAAAAAATGCCGGGAAAAAGAAATAAATGAATGGAAACATATCAGTCATGGTTTAAACTGAAAAATGTTCCAGGAATTGGCAACCTGCTGTTTAAGCGTCTTATTGAACGCTTTACATCTCCTGAGCAGGTCTTTGCAGCATCCCGCGAAGACCTGCTCAGAACAGAAGGCATTACACCCCGTTTGGTTTCATCACTTCGCCAGGCAGTTTTGTCCGAAGAGTCCATGAATGATATGGAACTGGCGGAGCGCAAGGGATATCAGATCATTTGTTTAACGGCTCCGCTCTATCCACCACTTCTTCGTGAAATTCCCGATCCGCCTCCGTTGTTGTATCTTTCCGGAATATTGGACCCTCAGGAGCCTTTGCTGGCGGTGGTAGGGTCGCGAAACGCCACTTCCTATGGAATTTCTACCACCAGACGTTTGTGTGCCGACCTGGTAGGAAAAGGGCTGTCTATTGTCAGTGGCATGGCCAGAGGCATTGATACTGCGGCCCATGAAGGTGCTTTGATGGGAAGAGGCCGCACAATCGCTGTTCTGGGCAGCGGCCTTGAGCGGATATATCCTGCTGAAAATGAGAACCTTTTTCATAGAATTTGTGAAAATGGCGCCGTGATTTCCGAATTTCCCCTGAATGCCGCTCCGGACGCGCATCGTTTCCCCATGCGAAATCGTATTATCAGTGGCATGTCTTTGGGAACGCTGGTCGTTGAGGCTACCCGAAATAGCGGTTCGTTGATTACAGCGCGTTTTGCCGTTGAGCAGAACCGCGAGGTATTCGCCATTCCCGGCAGCATTCATTCATTTAAAAGCGCCGGGAGCCATACTCTGATCAAACAGGGGGCGAAACTGGTGGAGCATGCCCAGGATATTCTGGATGAGCTAAGACTTGATTCCCGGCCTTCATCCACAAAATCTCGAGTTTCTTCGAAACAGGTTCAAACGGCTTTGCCGTCTTCACTAAATGATGATGAAAAAAAAGTCATCGAAGTACTCAGCCTCTATCCGGTTCACAGTGATGAACTGGTGCGCAAACTGGATATTGCATCCGGGAAATTGATGGCAGTGCTGCTTCAACTGGAGATCAAGGGATGGGTACAGCATTCCGAAGGCAACTATTTTTCTTTGAAATCATGACAGATATCATAAAGGATTTTTTGTGACAAAACCTCTGGTGATTGTCGAATCGCCGACAAAAGTAAAAACGATTAAAAAGTACTTGGGAGACCGCTATGCCATTGCTGCAACTGTCGGCCATATCCGGGATCTGCCTGAAAAAGAAATGGGCATTGACGTAGAGAACGGATTTAAACCCATTTACAGCACGATTCCCGGAAAACAAAAGGTGATTTCGTCGTTAAAACAGGCGGCGGGTGATACCGATGAAGTGTTTTTGGCGCCAGACCCTGACCGTGAAGGGGAGGCCATTGCGTGGCATACAGCCGAAATATTGAAAAAAAAAGGCAGGATATTTCATCGGGTTTTATTTCATGAGCTTACCCGCAATGCCATTTTGAAGGCAATGGAGTCTCCGGTTGAGTTAGATATTCATAAGTTTGAAGCGCAGCAGGCCCGCAGAATTTTGGACCGTCTCGTGGGATATCAAATATCGCCATTGCTCTGGAGAAAGGTTAAAAGCGGATTGAGCGCGGGCAGGGTTCAGTCGGTAGCTGTTCGGATGATCTGTGAGCGTGAACGTGCTATTCAGGCATTTGAAACAGAAGAGTACTGGAGCATCACAGCTGGGCTTGAAGGCAGTGCGCCACCGGAATTTGCCGCCAAACTGATCAAACATCAGGGCAAGAAAATCAAAATTTCCGATGAAAAGTCAGCAATGGCGATTCGCGATGAACTGATGCCGCTTCCTTTTATGATTGAGCGCGTTGTCAATAAAACCAGTAAACGAAATCCGCTGCCGCCATTTATCACCAGCAAACTCCAGCAGGAAGCCATACACAAGCTGCGATTTTCCGCAAAAAAAACCATGTCTGTCGCTCAGGAGCTTTATGAGGGGGTAGAGATGGGAGTCGGCGGACCGGTTGGACTTATTACCTACATGCGTACGGATTCCACCCGGATATCTGCAGAAGCTGCTGAAGATGCGCTGACACTGATACGTCAGATGTACGGTAACGACTATGCACCGTCAAAACCCCGTTTTTTTAAAAACAACAAAAAAGTTCAGGACGCTCATGAAGCGATTCGTCCGGCCTCGGTTGCCGTGACACCGGAGCAAACGGAACCATATCTTTCAAAGGACCAGCAAGCACTTTACACATTGATCTGGAAGCGTTTTATGGCCTCACAGATGACTGAAGCCCTGATTGATACCTCGACTATCTCTATTGCAGCCGGTCATTATCAGTTTACAGCAAGCGGTTCTGTGATAAAGTTTCCAGGCTTTATGGCGTTGTATCAGTCTGTGGATGATGAAACGGACGGTGAGGCCCATCCTTCCAGGATCCGGTTGCCGGTTCTGTCTAAAGGCGAAATCCTGGTATTAAAAAAACTTGATCCCAAGCAGCATTTTACCCAGCCGCCGCCCCGCTTTTCGGAGGCGTCCTTAGTGAAGGCCCTTGAAGAAAATGGTATCGGCAGACCCAGTACCTATGCGGCTATTTTATCCACCATTCGCGGCAAGGGATATGTGGAAATGGTCAAGGGATTTTTTATCCCCAGTGAGCTTGGATTCATTGTTAATGATTTGATTATCGCCAGTTTTCCTGAAGTGTTTGATATTGAATTTACTGCAAAGATGGAAGATCGGCTGGATCACATCGAAACTGCCGATGAGGCTTCCTTCGATGTGCTGTCGCAATTTTATGAACCGTTTAAGCAAAGACTCGATGCTGCCACTGCTCAAATGGTCAGTATGAAAGGTGTCGGACATCCGACGGATTTGGACTGCCCGCAATGCAACAGCCGAAAACTTCATATTAAAATGGGGAAAAACGGCCATTTTCTGGCGTGCAGCGGTTATCCCGAATGTAAATTCACCAGCAATTATACCCGTGATGAAAAGGGGCAAATTCAGATAGCGGCGCCTCTGCCTGAGGCGTCAACAGATCAGATATGCGCCAAATGCGGGCTTCCCATGGTGCTGCGTCAGGGTAAATTCGGTCCGTTTCTGGCGTGCAGTGGTTATCCGGATTGTAAGCATACCCAATCTGTGTCACCGGTCGGAACGCCGCAAGATACAGGTGTTGCATGTCCGGAACCCGGGTGTACCGGACGACTGGTTCAGAAAATGTCTAAACGGGGAAAAGTGTTTTACGGATGTAACCGCTATCCGGACTGTACATATGCAATCTGGGATAAACCGGTTCCTCAGGAGTGCCCGCTTTGTCACGCAAAATTTCTGGTGGAAAAGATAAGTAAAAAAGAAGGGGTATATCTGGCCTGCATCAATAAGGACTGTGGGTACAAAACAACAGGCGCTGGCATCAGTTGAGTGGAAAGAATCCAAGTCCATGCCTTGAGCATCTATAACCCATTCAGGAACATAGATAATGGAGATATTCACGCCAATCACTGCTTCCCAGAGAATTATCAATGGGGGGACTCTCTTGGGAGAATATCTTCATTGATCCCGGCGGGGTGGCCATAAGTTGCGTCCCATTCAACTGAACCAGTGACCTGACAGACGTATTTATTATCAGACCAATTGATGATCTCGAAATTTGGTGCGGAGGACATTTTTTAGCAGTTTTCCAGTCGCTCCGTGGGGGAGTTCATCGACAAACACCACATCATCCGGTAACTGCCACTTGGCCATGCTTTTGCTTAAATGATCAATTACATCCTCTTTCGTTACGGTAGCACCGGGCTGCTTTACAGCTATGACAAGGGGCCGTTCTTGCCATTTGGGATGCGGCACTGCGATAACGGCTGCTTCAACAATTCCAGGTAAACCAACTGTTTGATTTTCCATATCAATGGACGATATCCATTCTCCACCGCTCTTTACGACATCCTTGGCCCGATCTGTGACCTGCATATACCCATCTTCATCAATTGTCGAAATGTCGCCGGTATCGAACCATCCCTCGGCATCTATAGCCTCTCCTCCTTCACCCCTGAAATAACCGGAAGTGATCCATGGACCACGAACCAAAAGTCTGCCGCATGTTTTGCCATCCCAGGGAAGTTCTTCTCCGGTCGCGCTGACAATTTTCATTTCCACACCGAAGACCGGGGGGCCTTGTTTTGCGCTCAGGGCGAAAAAATCGTCATCGAGCATACCTTCGTGCTTTCTCTTTAAATGACATGCAGTCCCAACAGGGCTGGTTTCCGTCATGCCCCAGGCGTGAAGAACCTGGACATTGTATTCCTTTTTAAATGTTTCAATCATGGAGCGAGGCACTGCCGCCCCTCCGATAATGGTACGGCGCATCGTCGAGAATGTCTTGTGAGCATCCTTGATATATTTCAGAAGCATCATCCATACGGTAGGTACGCCAGCAGAAACAGTGACGGATTCTTTTTCAATGAGTTCATGAACCGATCTTCCATCCAGACATGCCCCAGGTAGAACAAGTTTTGCCCCGCACATTGCGCTGGCATAAGGGATTCCCCAGGCGTTGACATGAAACATGGGAACGACAAGGAGAATTGTATCTTTGTGAGAAAAACTGAGTCCTTCTCCGCTCAGAGCGGAAAATGCATGTAATGTCGCTGATCTATGGCTATACAGCACGCCCTTTGGATTGCCAGTGGTGCCTGACGTATAACATAAAGCGGATGCAGTATTCTCATCAAAATCAGGCCATACGTAGTCATCATTTTCAGACTGGATCAATTCTTCGTAACAAATGACATTTTTTAACTTCGTATCAGGCATATGCGCCTTATCTGTCATGATCACAACGCCTTCAACGCTATTCAGCCTGCTCTCCACATTTTCAAGCAAAGGGACAAAAGGCAAATCGACGAAAAAATATTTATCCTCCGCATGATTGACTATGTACGCTACGTTATCGGCCGAAAGTCGAGGATTGACTGTATGGCAAACAGCGCCCATCCCGGATATTCCAAAATACAGTTCCATATGCCGAAAGCCGTTAAACGCCATAGTTCCGATTCGATCGCCAACAATCACTCCCAATTTTGTGAGCGCTTTAGCGAGTTGTTTGCTTCGTCCGGCGCAATCTTTATACGTATATCTATGGATAGGGCCTTCATTTGTTCGCGAGACGATTTCAATATCTCCATATTGTTTTTGTGCGTGTTCAATCATTGTCGAAATGAGTAATTGCCTGTTTTGCATTAATCCCAGCATACAGTTTTCCTTTTCAGTAAATTTTTCAAAAGCCTGTCGATACGATACATCTCGATTGACCATCCGTTATAGCCGGATACAACTGGTGGCAAAGCCCACCCATTCGTTCAATGGCTTTTCCGAAGAAATCATGAAACCCTGTTGATCAGAATCGGTTATGTACGATACCGAAATGTTACCTACTAATTCGTGGATAGAAGGTGCTACCCTCACCTGAAGACCATCCATTTCTTCCATGATGTCATCAGGCTCAGCATCACCCGCCGCGATTGCAAGCGATGCATCGCAACATCCGGTTGATCGAATCTCAATGCGGACAGAAAGAGGTAGTCTTCTCTCGACCAGTATGGCTTTAATTTCCTGATAGGCATCTGGATCAATAAAGATAATTGACATTGTCGGCTCCACCTTTCACCGGTATGCACCAGCCAGGGAGATTTCCGGGATATCCCTGGCTGGTGCGAGTCATTAATACACCTGTCGGAACAGCTCCAGGATTTCTTGCGGACTACCAATTGGACGTGCATTGTAAAGAGAAACAGGGTCGCCGACAGCATGGACGCTGCACATATCAAGACCACTCTCAGGAACACCCAAATCGCGTAGCCTCAAAGGGTGACCGACGCTTTGCATGAGTTTTTCGATTTCGTCAGCGGCGGCCAGGGCGGCCTTACGCTTATCCATGTCAAAGGTATTGACTCCCAATTGCAGAGCAATCAGGGCAAGCTTATCCGTAGCGTGGTCAACATTGAAGCGCATAACTTTGGGGAGCATTATGCCACAGGCTGTTCCGTGCGGGATGTTGTAAAGCATGCCGACTGTATGCGCCATGGCATGAGCAAGCGCCACAAAAGATATTGTAAAGGCGCACCCGGCCATCGTTGAAGCTGCAGCCAGATTCATTCGGGCGGTTTCATTTTTTCCATCTTTAACTGCAATGGGGAGATTTTCTCTAATTAAACGTATGGCATGCAACGCTTGTCCGTCAGAAATCGGATTTGTGGTGATGGTGGTCAACGCTTCGACGGCATGAGTCATTGCGTCCATAGCCGTACTGGCGGTCAGTCCCGGAGGCAGTGTCATCGTGAAACGTGGATCGAGAATTGCTACATTTGGTGCAATACGGGATTCAATAATATATGACTTGCGGCCAGCGACTTTGTTTTTGATCACAGCGGCCCATGTGACCTCACTGCCTGTACCGGAAGTTGTCGGAATGACAATATGCGGGGTCTGAGGTTCATAGAGCCGTGACCAGGAAATATTGTCATTGCAGCAGCCCCCATTTTTCAAGGTCACGCAGACCGCTTTTGCTGTATCGATGACACTGCCGCCACCAACGCTGACGATACAATCGACTTTAAGTTTTCGCGCCATTTCCGTTGCGGCGTCAACAGTTTCCAGATCCGTATCCTGAGGAATGTTGTCGAAAACACCAACGCAGAAATCTGACAAGGCATCCTGAGCCAGTCTGGCGAGACCAGCTTTAACAATGCCTGCATCCGTCATGAGAAGCACTCGCGACCCTCCCAGATCTACAACTTCTTTAGCGACAGAGGCAAGAGCTCCATGCCCGGCGTTAATTTTGGTGGGACAGTTGTAGATATATTTGGGCATCTCCTTTTTGTCGGAGAGAATCGCCATGGTGTAGTTCGATTCTGCATGGGCAAAGCTCGCGATATGGACTCGCTTGGTCTGAGTGTATTCCAGCAGACCAATTTGACCCAGTTCGCGCCCGACGCCCGACTGTTTGTAACCGCCGAAGGGACAGAAATGACCGAAGTAGTGATAGTTATTGATCCACATGGTTCCGGTGCGAACCTTACGGGCAATTTTTTCCGCTCTGGCGGTATTACTGGAAAAAACACCACCACCTAAGCCATAGATGGATTTGTTGGCAATCGCAACAGCCTCTTCATCATCGTCAAATTTTATGATCGAGACGACCGGCCCAAATATCTCCTCTTGGGCAATCCGCATATCGTTTTTAACGTCGGCAAAGACCGTGGGCGCATAATAACATCCCCCCTCTATGCCCTCGACATGGATACGCTTTCCGCCAGTGATCAGTTCCGCCCCTTCCTTTTTGCCGACCTGCACATAACCGTCAACAGTGGCCAGTTGTTCGCGACTCACGAGCGGCCCCATGTGGGTGGTGGGCAGGAGTTGATAGCCAACACGTAATGATTCTGCTCGCTTTTTGAACTTTTCGATAAACTCGGCATAAATTTTGCTATGAACCAAAATACGGGTACCCGACTCGCAAACCTGGCCGGCATGAAAGTAGGTACCGAATGCAGAACCGTTTACCGCGTGCTCCATATCGGCGTCATCGAGAATGATGTTGGCCGACTTGCCTCCTAGCTCAAGGGTAACTTTTTTGATTGAACTCGAGGCCATCCGCATGATTTCCTTGCCGACCTCGGTGCTGCCAGTAAAGGAAATTTTATCAACTTCAGGATGGGTACAAAGCATTTTGCCAAGTGCTCCACCCGGCCCGGGAATCACGTTGATGACACCATTAGGAATGCCAGCTTGTTGTGCCGCTTCTGCTATGATGAGGGCCGTCAGCGGCGTGACCGATGCCGGCTTGATTACCACGGAATTGCCCATAATAATGGCTTGACCAATTTTCCAGAAAGCCATTACCATCGGAAAATTCCAAGGAATAATACCAACGCAGACACCGACTGATTCTCTGCGGATGTAGTCTCTGCCGAAATCAAAGGGATTTCCCTGAACTTTAATTTCTTCCTGCCATGGAAATTTGAAAGATGCATAATTGGCAAGATCTTTGAGCATATTGGCGCCAAAGCCCAAAGGCGTCACTTTTGAAAAATTGATGATCTGACCGGCATCCATCGATTCGGTTACGGCCAGACGTAAGGCCTGAGTGTTGATCTGATCTGCGAAGTCGTAAACTTTCTGCGCACGGGCTGCCGGTGACAGTTGGCTCCATGTCCCACTGTCAAAGGAGCGCCGTGCAGCCATAATGGCTTCTTCCGCATCGGCAACCCCGGCCTGAGCCACTGTTGCTATCGGCTGATCATTGCCCGGATCAAATGTTTGAAATACCTTGCCATCTTTTGCATCGACAAACTCACCATTGATAAACAATTTGTAATGATCCATTCGGTAACTCCTTTTATTGCTGTTGATTTTTAACCTGTTTTTACGAGAGCATCGAAAATGAATTGGTGTCAGGCCTGGAAACAGCAATATCAGGGCCAAGTCGTCATGATCGACGTAACTAATTTAATTAACAATAGTATTTTAATATAATTCCAGGATGACATAAAGAAACAGTGGACTATTAGTGTCATAAATGGCACTAATGATCTTTTAGAAAACCGTAACTATCTAAAATTCATCAAAAATTATTTTAATGCCAATATGGCACGAATAGTGCCATATTGCGATGATAGTGAATTGCGGCGCAAATCTTGAGACAGGGCAAACTGTTAGACAGGATACTTCCTGTGGATTGAACGGAATGGTCACCCTCACTGAGATATAGAGTTTCCACAGCAACAAAAACAAATCAAAGAGGTCCCTGAATCCGTGGCACGCTTTTTGATATATGTTGATATTATTAAGAATATGATAAAAATGCCTTCACCTGCCGAGTGAAGGCTAAAATGAACTTTAATCAATAAAATCAAGATATATCAATTTTCGTCCCACGGACTCAGGAGGTCGTTATGAAAGGACA
>LKPX01000060.1 GCA_001443525.1 Desulfobacteraceae bacterium RAAP-1
GCAGTATCCGGAATGCCGGACGTTTCTGCATGTCATCTACTGCTTCGGGAATCAGGGGTTTCGGGTGTTTGGGGTGGCGGAGCCGCCATCCGGTGTTTCCGCTTGATATCAATCACATTAATTTTGATGCCATCGTAAAAAGTCCAAATTTGAATTTTGTATCATATAAATTCAATAGGTTGCAGCCATCAAAACGGTCTAAAATCGACTTTTTACAAGGGCGTCAAGATTACCCATATGTATAATATCAACCAGATGTCATTCGTTCAAACATTACAAGCCACTTCCAGATGGGAATTACTTTTATATCAGACCCCAGGGTGGCTTCATCATCCCATGTCACGATTGTGCCTGTGGGAAATGAAAATTCACCCATCGCACTTTTCAAACCCTGGAGTTCTCTTTCAAATGTCTTCTTATCCGACATCTCCCGGCATACCTGAATCAGTTGCGTCTCACCTGAAATTCTGTGCTGTATAAAAAAATCAGTTTCGCGGCCATCTTTGGTATGGACATATTCCACGTCATACCCGCCGCGGCGCAGATGCATAAATACCATATTTTCCAACAACTGACCGCAATTGTATGAATTGCGGAAGGTCATGGCGTTTAAAAGCCCCGTATCAATGGTGTAGATTTTTGCCGGATGAATCATCCTCGATTTTTCGGAACGACTGTGGAGAGGAACTTTATAAAACAAAAAGGCATCCATCAGATGATCCAGATATTCATACAAGCTGTTCTTGGTACATTTGATCGCCATGCTCTTCATGGTATTGAAGAATTTGTTAACACTGAATTGCCCGCCCGAAGCATTCATGATGTTGCGGACAAGATACTTCAGCACAAGAATATTGCTGACATTATAGCGTTCAACAATGTCTTTCAGTAATACGGAATCAATATAACCCTGTAATATTTCGATACGAAGATTGCGTTCCCGTTTCTGTGCTTCAGGGAAGCCCCCAACATCAAGATAATCTTTTACGGCCTTGCGTAATATCGAGGCAGTGTTCATGCCAAAGGTTTTGGGGGCTTCGGAAAAAAGCCCGTGAAATTTCAAATATTCCCCAAAACTGAACGGAAATATTTCTATTGGCAGAGAACGCCCCCGTAAACTGGAGGCGATTTCTGAGCCAAGTAATTTTGATGATGAACCGGTAATAAAAATCTGAAGATTTTCCGTATCCAGCAAGCGCCTGATGAACATTTCCCATTGAGCGATTCGCTGTATTTCATCAAAGAAAAAATAACACCGGGAATGTCGGTGTTCAGGATATTTCCCGAAATAGACATCGAGAATTTCCTGAAAATGATTAACGTTAAACCCAAACAGCCGATCATCTTCAAAATTGAGATAAAGCATCTCCTCTTTTTTGATACCCGAAATAAGCATCTCTTTCATTTTCTGATAACAAAACCAGGTTTTATCCGCCCGTCGCATACCGATGACGACATCTGCCTTACCCTTAATTTCAGGAAAATTCCTGTTCCGGCTTACCAATTCCGGCAGGTTTCGTTCCTGAAAGTCATCAATGAGCTGCAAAATTACATTTTTCATAATAGCCATTGCTATCTCTTTTTTAAGTACAATTCAATGATTTCCTGTCTCTTTTTTAAGGATATCGTTACCGAACCATGAAAATATATTCCATGAAGCGCACGAAAACAATAAGTCTTCGCATGAGAAATCCTTTCCATCTGAAGGATGTATCTTGTGAGAACGCAGTTTAGTTCAAGGTATATCCTGTGACGTAATGGCAATGGATGCAGCGCGTCGCACCTTCGGGTCTTTTACGAAGTCGTCAAAAGAAGATTGATATTGACTGGAACAGGTATTATCATAGCGGACATTTCCGGTTTAAGATGTATCATTTAACAAAGGGTCTAACCGTTGCGCAATTGTAATGTGCGTGTTTTACATATCGGGAAATTCTTTCCGCCGGTAACAGGCGGCATTGAAAATTTTCTGGGAGATTTGCTGCCTGCGCTCAGGAGGGGAGGCGTCGTCGTTGCGGGGTTGGTGCATGATGCCCCCTGCGGCCCAGGGGGGCCGCTACAGGGTAATGATTTGGAAATATACCGGGTTCCGTGCTATGGAACGCTGTTGTATGCCCCTGTCAGTCCG
Organism: Desulfobacteraceae bacterium RAAP-1; assembly: GCA_001443525.1. Classification (GTDB taxonomy): domain Bacteria; phylum Desulfobacterota; class Desulfobacteria; order Desulfobacterales; family Desulfatirhabdiaceae; genus RAAP-1. Next base: position 2,129 of record LKPX01000060.1, read on the forward strand.
ATGTTTCCCTGGATGATGCAAAAAACCATTCACGCATTCCAACCGGATATTCTGCATCTTCATGTTCCTAATACCTCCGCTTTCTGGGCGCTGACCCTGCCGACAGCCAGGAGACTGCCCTGGGTGATTCACTGGCATGCAGATGTGGTGCCTTCGGCCATTGATCGGAGGATGGCCATCGCCTACCATCTCTACCGCCCGGTGGAGGCACTGCTGCTGCGCCGGGCGCAGGCCGTTATTGCTACATCCGAATCTTATCTGGCGACAAGTTGTGCACTGTCCGGGTACAGGGACAAATGTCGGGTTGTGCCGCTGGGCCTGGATTCAAGGCGTCTGAAATTGCCGGATGCAGAAGCCGTGAAATGGGCGGATGCCCAGTGGGGAAAACCGGATGGCAGAATTCTGGTCATTGGCCGGCTGACCTATTACAAGGGCCATGATGTGATGCTGGATGCGGCGGCGATGCTGCCGGATGCCCGGATTATCATGGTCGGTGATGGCGATCGGGAGTCTTTTCTGGAGCGCCGGATTCGGGAAAAAGGGCTTGGCAGCCGGGTATCTCTGATGAAAGCCATGCCGGAGTCTGCGCTTCACGCACTGCTGGCGTCCTGTGACTGTCTGTGCCTGCCCTCAGTTGAACGGACAGAGGCTTTTGGACTGGTGCTGCTGGAGGCCATGCGGTATGGAAAACCGGTTGTGGCCAGCGACATCCCCGGTTCCGGCATCGGGTGGGTGGTTAATGACGGGGTAACGGGATATTTGACGATTCCGGGGGAACCGACATCTCTTGCGGACGCTATACAGAGGATGTTCAAGGATTCAAAACAGCGGTTGCAGATGGGAAAAAACGCTCAGAAAAGGTTCTTTCGGATTTTCCAAATCGATCATGTTGCACAGGATGTGATTTTAGTATACGATCAGATCATGAAAGCATTATCACCACGATATATCTCTCAGCATGCCGGTATGCCGTCCGAATGAATCCTGAACCGACCATTTTAATTCCGGCGCTCGATGAGGCCAATAATATCCGGGAAGTGATACGAACGGTAAAAGACATCATTTCCGCGGATATCATCGTCATTGATGACGCCAGTACGGATGCTACCGCTGCCATTGCGCGCGAAGAAGGCGTCAGGGTGTTGCCGTTGTCGCTGCGCCTAGGCGCCTGGGGCGCCGTCCGTACCGGGATCCGGTATGCCAATGCCCGAGGGTTCGATATTGTTGTCACCATGGATGCCGATGGCCAGCACCCGCCGGCGGCCATTCATGAACTGATAGCGCCTATTATCGCCCGTCAGGCGGATGTGGTGGTGGGATCGTGTACTGAACGGGGGAGCGCGGCCCGAAAGCTGTCATGGCTTATTTTTCGGAAACTGACAGGGCTTGATATTCTGGATTTGACATCCGGATTTCGTGCTTACAACGCTGCCGCGATATCGGCGCTTATGACTGCGGACACCGCACTGCTGGACTATCAGGATATCGGCGTGCTGCTGGCGTTGACCCGGGCTGGGATGCGTGTCATTGAGGTTTCGGTGCGAATGTGTCCCCGGACCAATGGTCATTCCCGGGTGTTTTCCACATGGTGGGATGTGTTGCGGTATCTGGTCATTACGGGCATTTTGTGTCTGTCTAAATGGAATATGACGGTTGTCAGGGAGATGGATTCATGACGCCTCCGCATGCGTTTCCCTCATATCAGGCGACATCGCTGGGAATCGGGTTTGTGGTCGCCATTGTTATTTTTATACTGATTCGCAGGAACCACCTGATGATCAGCCATTCCATTTGGTGGCTTCTGGTTGCGGCTGCCAGCGTGATATTTGGTGCATGGCCCCGGCTGATTGATGGGATGGGTTCTGTTCTGGGGATTCAATATCCGCCTATTCTTCTGGTGATTATCGGAATGGGGATGATCATTATCAAGATGCTGACGATGGATTTGAACCGTTCGTTGCAGGAACGTAAAATCCGCGCGCTGACGCAGCGTCTGGCAATTATCGAAAGCTGTGTGGAAATCCATCACCTTGCCCCCAGGCAGAGAAATACTGCTCTGAACATGCCTTCTGAAGATACCGAACCCGGTAAACAGGTATAGAACGACCTGCCGAAAGGCGATACCCTGCATGAAACCGATGGCAAAGCGAAAAGTCCAGGATCGATATTTCAATGAAAAACGCTATGAATCCTCATTTTAAAAAGCACATTTTGTGTATCGGCGCCGGCTACGTGGGCGGGCCGACCATGGCGATGATCGCCCATAAGTGTCCCGATTACCGGGTGACCATTGTGGATATCAATCCAGAACGGATAGCGCAGTGGAATTCAGATCGTCTTCCGATTTATGAACCGGGCCTGGATGAGATTGTTCGAAGCGCCCGCGGCCGAAACCTGCTTTTCAGCACCGATATTGAAAAAGGTATTCAAGAATCGGAAATCATCTTTGTCAGTGTCAACACACCGACCAAAACATTCGGAGTTGGCGCAGGTATGGCCGCGGATTTGCAATACTGGGAAAAGACAGCCAGGCAGATACTGAAATCCGCAACGTCCGATAAAATCATTGTCGAGAAAAGCACGCTTCCGGTGCGAACGGCCCGGGCCATGGAGCGGATACTGTTTTCAGAAAATAACGGCGTGCATTTCGAAGTGTTGTCGAATCCGGAATTTCTGGCGGAAGGCACGGCCATCCGTGATCTGGAAGCGCCCGATCGGGTACTGATCGGTTCCCGTCAAACGGAAAAAGGGTTGGAGGCCAGACAGCAACTGGCGGATATCTATGCCAACTGGGTGCCGCAGGAGCGCATTCTCACCACCGATATCTGGAGCAGCGAGCTTTCCAAGCTGGTTGCCAATGCGTTTTTAGCGCAGCGGATATCCTCGATCAATGCCATTGCGGCGCTCTGTGAAAAAACCGAGGCGGATGTATCGCAGGTTGCCAGGGCCGTGGGTATGGACACCCGGATCGGCGGCCGGTTTTTACATGCCAGCGTGGGCTTTGGTGGCTCCTGCTTTAAAAAGGACATCCTGAACCTGGTCTATATCTGCCGGCATTATGGCCTCAATGAAGTGGCCAACTATTGGCAGGGCGTGATCGACATCAATGAATATCAGCAGGAACATTTTGTTGTCACCATGCTGAACGCCATGTTCAACACGCTGGCCGGTAAACGGATATGCCTTTTCGGTTTTGCGTTCAAGGCCGATACCGGTGATACGCGGGAAAGTCCTGCAATCTATATCGCCCGTCGGCTGATGGAGGAGCATGCGGATCTGGTGATCACGGATCCCAAGGCGTTGGACAATGCCAAAATGGATTTGAAAGATTCCAAGGGCAATGTGTGCTTTGTCGATAATCCCTATGAAGCGGCATCCGGCTGTCATGCCATTGCGGTGATGACCGAGTGGCGGCAGTTCCGGGAGCTGGACTATGAACGGATATACCGTTCCATGGTAAAACCGGCGTTTATTTTTGACGGCAGAAATATTGTGGATCACCAGCGCCTTTTTGAGACAGGATTCAATGTATATCCCACAGGGAAGCCAGTGCTGACTCACCTGTAAACGTCAGTCCGACAGTACGGAGAAATCAATGAAACTGCATGAAACCAAACGGATTCTGATTACCGGCGGCGCCGGTTTTCTGGGATCGCATCTGTGTGACCGTCTGGTGACGGAAGGGCATGAGGTGTTGTGTCTGGATAATTTTTTCACAGGCACCCGGCGCAATATTGCCCACCTGCTGACAAAACCCAATTTTGAACTGATCCGTCATGACCTGGCGCAGCCGGTTTTTTTGGAAGTGGATGATATCTATAATCTGGCCTGCCCGGCATCTCCGGTGCATTACCAGTATAATCCGGTCAAAACCATCAAGACCAACATCATGGGCGCCATTCATATGCTGGGGCTGGCCAAACGGGTCAAAGCCAAGATTCTTCAGGCGTCCACCAGCGAGGTTTATGGCGATCCCGCCGTGCATCCGCAGACCGAACGCTACTGGGGGAACGTCAACCCTATCGGGTTTCGATCCTGCTATGACGAGGGAAAGCGGTGCGCGGAAACACTGTTTTTCGATTATCATCGTCAAAATCAGGTCAATATTCGGGTGATTCGCATTTTTAATACCTACGGGCCCAGAATGCACCCCAACGATGGGCGGGTGGTCAGCAATTTTATCGTTCAGGCGCTGTCCGACCAGGATATCACGGTGTTTGGGGATGGGTCGCAGACCCGGAGCTTCTGTTATGTGGATGATCTGATCGAAGGCATGATCCGGATGATGAATGGTCCGGACAGCTTCATCGGCCCGGTCAATCTGGGGAATCCGGGAGAATTCACCATTTTGGAACTGGCGGAGAAAGTGATCCGGCAGACGGGTTCCAGATCACGGATTATTTTTAAACCTCTGCCCCAGGATGATCCGCTTCAACGCAAGCCGGATATTACACTGGCTGCCGAAAAATTGGGCTGGGCGCCGTCGGTGGATTTGGAAGAAGGTCTGGAGCGTACGATTTCATATTTCAAAACGCTCATCAACACAGGAGGTAACAATGTCTGATCGTAAATACAGACACCGGGGGGAGGAAGGGTTTACCCTGATCGAACTTCTGGTCGTCATTATCATTTTAGGGCTTCTTTCGGCCTTGGTGGCCCCTAAATTTTTTGGAAAAGTGGATAAAGCCAAACTGAAAACGGCCAAGACTCAGATCGAGCTTTTCGGATCGGCGCTGGATGAATTCCGTCTGGACAATGGCCGCTATCCCACCACAGAGGAAGGGCTCGAAGCCTTGAGAACCAAACCGGCGTCCCTTCCCAACTGGGACGGGCCGTATCTGCCAAAGCCAGTACCCCTGGACCCCTGGGGCAAAGCATACATTTACAAAAGCCCCGGAGATCATGGCCCTTATGATCTGATGAGTTATGCTGCGGATGGCGCACCCGGCGGCGAAGGCAATGACAAGGACATCGTCAGTTGGGAATAGTTGCGAAAATCGTCAAGACGCCGTTTGCCGGCGTCTTGACGGTTAAAGTACAGGTTCATTTTTGATTTTGGGCGGGTGTATTATCTGTGGTGAATATTTCGTTCGATCATATCCGGCAGACAATGTTCAGCCGGTTCAGCCGTGCGCCTCTGCCTGAAACAGAGGCGGCGGATGTTGTGGCGGCGCCGACGCCGCGGCCGGATTTTCCGGAGCTTGAAGAAGGCGCTTTTCCCGAAAACCCGCCGGCGCTGAATCCCTTTACCCCGCATTATATGAAACGGTTCCGCTTTATTCCGCTGGATGACGTTAATGGCTCGGTCGTAGTGGCGATGGCGGATCCGCTGGATTTTAATACCCGTGAGGTCATCGAACGGGTGTATGACAAGCCGCTTCAGGTCTTCATGTCTTCCGAAGAAACCATTTCCCAGTTTGTCTATCGCTGGTATGAAGCGGAAGTGGATATGACGTCGGGTGAAAAAAACGACGACCTGGATATGAGCCTGGAAGATCAGCTCTGGGACAATCCGGAGCATTTAAAGGACATGGCTTCGGAAGCGCCGGTTATCCGGCTGGTGAATCACCTGATCGCCAAGGCGCTTGAGGTCGGTGCATCGGATATTCATATCGAACCCCGAAAACAGCATGTGCAGGTGCGATACCGGATTGACGGGGTTCTGGTGGATCAGAACGCCATTGCCGTCAAGCTCAAGGCCGCGATCAACTCCCGTGTCAAGCTCATGGCCAAGATGGATATTGCAGAAATGCGGCTCCCGCAGGATGGCCGCATCAAGTTCAAGGCAGGTCGGGAGGAGATCGATATCCGGGTGTCGTCGCTGCCGACGCATTTCGGCGAGAGCCTGGTGCTGAGACTCCTTCACAAAGAAAGCGTTGAGCTGGATATGGATACGCTGGGGTTTCCGGATGCGATCCGTGATAAGTTCCGATCCACCATATCCCTGCCGTATGGCATGATTCTGGTGACCGGCCCGACCGGTTCGGGAAAGACCACCACGCTCTATTCAGCCCTGAACACCATCAACTCGCCGGATAAAAAAATCATGACCGTGGAGGACCCGGTCGAATATCAGATGGACGGTGTCAATCAGGTTCAGGTGCAGCCTAAAATCGGCCTGACATTTGCGCATTGTCTGCGAACGTTTTTGCGTCAGGATCCGGATGTCATGCTGGTAGGAGAAATCCGGGATCTCGAAACCGCGGAAATTGCCATTCAGGCGGCGTTGACCGGCCATGTGGTGTTTTCTACACTTCATACCAATGATGCGGCCGGTGCTATTTCCCGGCTGGAAGATATGGGCGTCGAGCGTTTTCTGATCGCATCTTCGGTGGTGGCTGTGCTGGCCCAGCGTCTGGTGCGCCGGGTGTGTCCGCACTGCAAAAAAACGTTTCACCTGTCCGAGGAAGAACGTCAGGTGCTGGCGAAGGAACTGGATCTGGCGCCTTCTGAAATAGCGCCTTCCTATGCAAAGGGCATGGGTTGCAAGGAATGTGCGGGGTCGGGATACCGGGGACGATTGGGAATCTATGAACTTCTGCCGATCGACGAGCTGATTCAGCATGAGATTGTCCGTGGTTCCGATCGCAATGAAATCTTCAGGGTCGCCATCCAGCACGGGATGATTTCGCTGCGGGCCGATGGTATGGAAAAGGTTCAAAAAGGCATTACCACCTATGAAGAAGTGCTGAGAGTGACCCGCTGATGCCGCGCTTTTCCTATGAAGTCATCAACAGCCAGGGCCGCCGGCAGATCGACAGCCGGGAGGCCGCTTCCAAGGATGATGTGATGTTGTTCCTTCAATCCAAAGGACTGATCCTGGTCCGCTGGATGGATGAAAAACCGTCCCTGCAGCTTCTGTTTAAAAAATCCACCCGCACTTTAAACAGCAAGGATCTGTTGACCATTACCCGCGAGATGGCTCACTTGATGAAATCCGGTTTGCCGATGGACAGGGCTCTGACCATCATCGTTCAGACCAGTGAATCGAAAACACTGTGCGGCATGGCGACATATCTCAAAGAATCCCTTCAGAGCGGAAAAAGCCTTTCCGACGCCATGGGCGATAGATGTGACGATTTCAACGAACTCTACGTCAACATGGTGCGGGTCGGGGAGGTGGGAGGCATTCTGCCGGATGTTATGGATAAACTGGCCGGTTTTCTGGAGCGCTCTGAAGAAATCCGCAAATACATCATTTCCAGCTCCATTTATCCTGCCATTCTTATGATGATCGGTATGGTGTCGGTGGGGGTGGTCATGGGCTTTGTGGTGCCCCGATTTGCCGCTATTTTTAATGATCTGGGGCAGAAAATACCGTTTAGCACCCGGGTGCTGATCGAGATCAGCGGGCTGCTGCAAAACTGGTGGTGGGCGGGGCTTCTGGGCATTGCCGCAGTGGTTGGCGGGGGCTGGCGTTTTTCGCGGTCGCCTTACGGAAAAGAACGGCTCGATCGGATAGGCATTCATCTGCCGCTGCTGGGGGATCTGCTGATGGACATTCAGGTGGGCCGCTTTGCCCGAACTCTGGGGACCCTGGTGCAAAGCGGGGTGCCGCTGTTAAAGGGGCTTTCGATTGTTCGGGATGTCGTCAGCAATGTGGTGGTGCGCCAGGCATCCGAGGATATTTTCAGACAGGTCAAGGAAGGAAAACGTATCAGCTCGCTCATGAAAGAACAGAAGATCTTTCCGGCCATGGCGGTTCAAATGGTGGCGCTCGGCGAGGAAACCGGAAAAATCGGCGAAATGCTGACATCGGTGGCCGATGATCTGGATGCCCGCGTGCAATCGAAGATCAAATCCCTGCTGGCGCTGCTGGAGCCCCTGGCGATTTTGCTGATGGGGCTTGTGATCGGCGGGGTGGTGATTTCCATGCTGACAGCGATTTTCGGCATCAACGACATTGCCTTCTGATGAATTCCCGCGGCTTTACATTTCTAGAACTTCTGGTGGTGATGCTTCTGATTGCGATTTCCAGCTCACTGGTATATCTGAGCGTGGGCAGGTCGGTTGCGCAGAAAGAAGGCCAGTTGTTTGCCAGAGAGATGATGGGGATTGTCAGGAAGGCCCGGAGCGTATCCATATCCACCGGACGTCCGGTTGCTTTCTGCATATCCTCCCAGGATCGGTTTTGCTGGGTGGAGGGCCGTCAGGTCAAACTGGATATCCCCGAAAAAATTCGGGTGCAACAGCAGGGCATGGCCAATATCGATAATGATGTCTATGCCATCTATTTCTATCCGGATGGCAGTTCGAGCGGCGGAGAAGTGACGCTGGCGGTTGGCCATAAGCCGTTTTTTGTCTTTCGAGTGGATATTCTGACCGGTATTGTAACGACGGGATAATCTGAGAGCCATGAAGAACCTGCCAAAAGACGATTCCGGGATGGCAAAGCAACGCAAAGCCATTCACCACGCGCAGGGAGGCTTCACCCTGATTGAAGTGGTGGTGGCGCTCATCATTCTGGGGATTTCTCTGGGAGCGATTTTTGAGGCCCTGTCTGTCTCTCGCAATATTGCGATCAAGGCGGATGAAACGCTGGATGCGGTGCGTCTGGCTGGAAATATTCTGGCGGATCCTGTGCTGATTAACACGGTGGTCAAAGGAAATACGGTGAGCCAGTCGATTGATGGAGAACCGGGCTGGCGGTTTACATTTTCGGCGCAGCCGCTTGAATTTAATGCCGGTAACAGGCGGAACTCAATGCAGGTTCCGGCCATGTATGAACTGAAACTCTGTTTGTTTCATGCAACGGACCGCCGGGAAAAGGAATTTTGTATCAACCGCTGGTATCGCAGCACATGAAAACGAGTCGTTTGATTGCGGGAAGCCGGCGGCGGCAACGGTTTCCGGAAGGGTTTACGCTGCTGGAGATTCTGGTTGCCATGGTCATGGTGGCGCTGGTGACGCTGATTCTGATGATGGCGTTTAGATTGACGCTGCAGGCCTGGGAACGGGCTTCAACCGAAGGGGAGTCCCGGCAGATGCTTTCCGCCCTGCCGACGCTTCTGGAAAATCAGTTGAACGCTCGGGCAACGGCGAACCTGTTTGGTTCGGCGCAGATAAAACCCGACAGCTATTTTTGTGGTTCGGGGGATACCCTCTCGTTTCTGACAATGTATGCGCCGCAGGGATCGGCCGTGCAGGGATTGTTGTGGGTCAGGTATCAGTTCGATTCCGCGCAGGGCATTCTCCGAATCTACCTGCAGCCAGTGACGCGTCTGGATGATCTGGGAGATTCCAGGGATGCCGCCAAGGGGATAAGTCAGTCTGACGACGGATATCTGGTCAGCGAGCTTCATGGTATTGTTGATTTCAGTCTGGCATATACCGATACGGCGCTGTATAATCCGGATGATTCCAAACAGTGGTATCGTGAGTGGAAATGCGGGACGGATTCCGCGGGTGCGCCGTTCGGGATGATGCTCACGATTACGATCAAAAAGGGTTCCAGAACCCAGGATTACCGATGGATATATCAGGTTCGGACGCCGGGGCAGATGATAAGCCCGTTTGGGTTTGGCGGCATAAAATAAGGCGGTGCTTCCAGTTGCCGCTGCGTGCCGGGGGAGTGGATTCCCGCGCTGGCAGCGTGCTGGTGATGGTATTGTGGATACTGGTAATGATCGGCTTTCTGACAAGCCAGTATGTGGCGCATAACCGCCAAAAGGCTGATATTTCCCGCAATGCCTGGTCGGCGTTCCGTCAGCGTCAGGCGATACTGTCGCTGACGCAGCTTTTTTCCACCGATGCCTGGCCCGTTCCGGACGGTACCGGTTCTAACGGCCGGTGGTTTCGGCTGTATCCGGACGATATCGGCGTCTGGGTTCGGGTGGATAAGGAATCTTCCCGGCTCGATCTGAATTCAGCCAATGACGGGGAAACCAAGCAGAAAATATCGCTCATGATGGGTGACAAGCATCAGGATGAAGCGGATGCGGTGTCAGATGCTATTTTAGATTGGCGGGATCCGGATAATATGGTGCGGCCGCATGGCGCCGAAGCCCCGGCGTATGCGGCAAGAGGTCTGTCTTACCTGCCTGCAGACGGGCCGTTCAATTCGCTGTCTGAACTTCTGCTGGTTATCGGCGTGACGCCGGATATCTTCTGGGGGGATCCGGTGCAGCGGATCGAAACGGATTTGACTGCCCGGGTCATGGTTACGACTACGGCTGTACAGGGAAAACCGGTTCCTGATGCGCTTTCTGAAATTTTTACTCTCAATTCACAGACGGGTAAACGTATCAGCATGCTGGTTCCGGGAGAAGGCAACGGATATCTTTATACGAATGTGATTCTGGCGAATGTTTCCGGCGCATTCAGTGTTGTTGACCGTGAGCAGGTGTTTGGAGTTGCCGATCCGGAGACGTATGACCATTTGGCTGAACTGGAAGCCCAGGTCGCGGGGCAGGAAGGCAGGGATAAGGCGTCTCGTTAATCCGCTGTCCATCCATAATGATTTATGAAACCACGAAATACACGAAAATGTTTTTAAGGCGGTTTTTGCATGCTGCCGCTGTAAGAACATTTTTTAAATACATCTCGAAGCTATGATAACAAAAGAATTTCTTGGCATTTATCTGGAAAAGGACACGTTGCAGTACTGCGGCGCGGTGAAGTCAATTTCCGCATGGGTCCTGTCGCTTCCCGGAGCTGCCATAGCCCCTTCGGGAGTGTTGCAGGGAGCGTGTCCTGAAACGTTGCGCAAGTTTCTGCTGGAGTTGTCTCCCCGGAAGAGCCGGCGGATATTTCTGGCGTTGCCCAGAAACCGTTTTTTTGTCCGCGATGTGCCGTTGCCGCCCATGCCGATGGAAGATGCGCTGTCGTCGGTTCAAAGCGCGCTGCCGATGACCTGTCACCTGCCGCTGGAGGATATTTTTTACGATGTTTTTTTATGCCGGATTCCGGATGGCAGCGTCAATGCGCTGGTCATCTATGCACCGCGAAAGGAGATTCAGCCGCTGCTGGATATTTTTCGGGAAACCGGGCATGAAAAATCCCTGAACGGGCTTGCCCCCGTTTCTCTGGGGTTTGGGGCGTGGCTGAGTCTTCATCAGTATGCCATGCCGATGGGGGTGATGCTGCCTGTCGAAAATGCCGGCGGAGAAATGGCGGTGTATCAGCATACGGGATGTGTTTTTTCCACGGCCTGGCAGGGGGGGAAAAACAATTCAGATGAAGCTGCTGCAAGAGTGAATCTGGTGCAAACCAGATTCACTCTTTCGCAGGAGGATATTGTTTGTCTTGGGCCGGTCGAAGGGGCGGCGATGATGTTGTCTGATCCAGTGAAAAATGCTCTGACATGGCTTCCATCCATTCGTCAGAATCTGGGGGTGGCGGCGCTGTGCGTTCCGCTTTCCGGACAGCAGCCGATTTTGCTGAATGGACGTCCTCCTCGCCTCATGATGTTTCATCTATGGAAGCTTTTCCTTCCGGTGCTTGCCGGTGTTGCCGCCATGCTGACTGTCTCGACGATCAGTATGCAGCATCGGATTCAGCATGAAAAAGATGTCGTGTCTGTACTTAAAAAAGAAACCACACAGTTGCGTCAGCAGGTGCAGCCGCTTGAGAAAAGTCGTGATACGCTGAAAAAAACGGAATCTCTGTTTGCCGATATCGATGATTTTGTAAAGCTGCGCCCTCGCCTGTTTACGTGTTTCAATGAAATTGCACGGCTGATTCCTAAAGATACATGGTTTTCCCGATGCGTTTTTCAGGGAACAGAGCTGTCGCTTCAGGGGCAAAGCCGGGATACGCTGAAAGTGATCGAGGCGCTAAGAACATCGGGGTTGTTTGAACAGGTCAAGCTGGTCGGCTCTGTCAATCGTCTTCCTTCCGGCATCGAGCAGTTTAATCTGAGTATTCGTTTGAAAAATGTGGATGCAACGTCATGAAACTGTATCTGGGGCAGAAAAGAAAGCGGCAGATACTGCTGTGGAGTATCGGTTTTCTCTGTGGAATTCTGATATGGTGGGCGCAGGTGTTCGACCCCGTTCGCGAGCAGCAAAACGAACTGGCGGCGACGCGTGAAAGGTTGACTACCGAACGCGCCCAGCTCGCCGATAGACAGAAAAAACTGGTCGAATTTATCGCAGCCCATAAATCCATCGAACAGAAAATGAGCCGTTTTGAAGGTCTCAAGGTCGAGGGAAAGACGATCGAGGCGCTCAGCGCCACCACCCAGGCGATACTTCAGCAGTATCTGGACAAGGAAAAGATACCGATCAAGGCATATAAAGAATTGCCTGCCGCCAAATGGCGGGGACATGCCATCAGCCAGATTGAACTTCAGCTTGAAACCAAGATGCAGGGGCTGTCCGACCTTCTGGAATTTCTGGATTCCCTGAACAAGGTGATGCGGGTTGACCGTTTGACAGTAGTCTATCGCCATATGAAAGACACCGACTTGTTCATCGTGCTTCAGATCGCCACACTGCAGATGGAAGGGTTGTCGTCCTGATATTGGTATATCTGTTGCCAACGGATATGACTGTGTATCGTTAGTATCTGTGCTCCCTTTTGCCACCTCCCCGAGAGTCAACAAAGCACAGATGCTGACCGCTTAAAGTATCTTTCACCTGTTTATCCATATTTCTGCTGCATTTTTATCTCTGAGGCGCACGATACGTCTCTCTCTGCTGCTTCTGAAATTTCTGTTGTATTTTTTTTGAACTCTGATATAGCATAACCAAGCCGAAGTGTTAAATGATCAAAAGCGCAGAGGATAGTATGGCGACATCTTTTTAACTGTATGGACTAATTATGAAGTTCTTCCGTCAAAGCATGTCGTTACTTCTTGCGGCGACCTTAATGTCATTGGTCATGACCGTATATTGGAGTAACAGTGGCGTCCGGGATAACACGGACAGCCGTGGTGATTTTGCATTTCTACTACGCTGCCTTTGGGATACATCCGATGCTCCTGCTTCTTTTGATGTTTCTTTCACACCAGCAGCTTCTGTCGTCCGAATGAAAACCCGGCTTCAACCTGTTATCTCTTCAGCAGGGCAGCCTTTTAATGAAAAAACGGTTTTTTCTGATTTTCAATACATAGTCGGGTCTTATTTTTCCATCCCGGTGCTTTCCTGTGAGGAAGTGATATATCCTGAAGCGTTTTATTTCCAATCGAGTGATTCAAAGCCGCCTTTTCTACCCCCTCGCATTGTCTGATATGCTGTAGTACCCCATCTGGAGCAGGTATTTTTATCGTCGGTGTCTTGCCATCCTGTTTTCAATTTTTGCGATTCCATTAATATTTATACTTACCATCGTCATAATTTGAGCTTTCAAATCCGCTTCCGATAACCCAGAATCTGAAAAACTTGATTTTTAGAAGCGCAGTTTATGTCGGTTGGCAGTATATCCATTTTGAAAATAAAGGAGACTTTTTATGAGAAAAGCGGTTGTTTTGACGGTGTTGAGTATCTTTTTGTGGATGGGTTTTGGAGGAGCTGCGTTTTCGGCAGACACAACCTCCGGTCAAACTCATGAATATTCGATTATGAGGCCTGATCCTGAAACACTGCACCGGTGGCTGGATGATTATGAGTTTCTGGAGGAAGCCCCTCTGGATACTGCGATCGCGTCGAGATTAATGGAAGCAGGTGCGCAAAATCTCGGCACACCAATGAGTCTTCTCAGTCGATTAAAATATACGCCTTCCGAGCGAAGTCAAGGAAGTTGCGGCGATTGCTGGGTTTGGGCTGGAACCGGAGTTATGGAGGTTGATCTGGATGTTCAGAAGAGCATCTATGATCGTTTATCAACCCAGTTTTTGAATTCATGCAAAACGTCTTTTGCCTGCTGCGGAGGTTCTTTGAATGATTTTGCCGGATGGTACAGCAGCCAGAAAGAAGCCATCCCATGGTCAAACACCAACGCTTCGTTTAAGGACGGTTCCACCAAGTGTTCAGCATCGGCATCATCTGTATCATGCAGCAGCATTTCCAAAACGCCCAACTATCCCATTACCTCTATCTCTGCTGCTAAAATTGCTACTCAGGGTGTTTCTCAGTCAACGGCTATTGCCAATATTAAAAATATACTTCAACAAAATAAAGCTGTTGAATTTGATTTCTGGTTAGCCAACAGTACCGACTGGCAGGCATTTTACGATTTTTGGGGCAATAAGTCAGAGTCTGACGTATGGGATCCGGACAGTTATTGCGGTCATACCTGGAGCGACTCGGGGGGGGGCGGACATGCCGTATTGATTGTCGGCTATGATGATTCGGCCAGCACCCCTTACTGGCTTGTTTTGAACAGTTGGGGAACGACTTCACAAAGGCCGAATGGCTTGTTTCGTCTGAAAATGAATATGAATTACAGTTGCATGATGCACGAAACCGGTTACAGCGACTGGTACAGCAGACAATTTTCGACGCTCGATATTCAGTGGGGCGCCAGCTCCACCAGTTACGCCATCACATCACCGACGCCGGGTTCAACGCTGAGTTCGACGGCCGTGACATTTCAGTGGAATTCGGGAGCAGCGGAATACTGGCTGTATGTGGGATCAAGTGCAGGTGGAAATAATTATTATGAAAGCGGCTCTCTTGGGACATCCACGTCAACAACGGCGACAGGTCTGCCGAGCGACGGCAGTACGGTGTATGTGAGGTTGTGGTATCGGACAACATCCGGCGGAAGCTGGGCCTATACGGATTGCACTTATAAGGCGATAAGTACGGGCAGTTATGCGATTATATCGCCGACACCGGGATCGACACTCACATCAACGACCGTGAAGTTTCAGTGGAATTCGGGAGCAGAGGAATACTGGCTGTATGCGGGATCAAGTGCAGGTAACTATAATTACTACAGCAGCGGCCCGTTGGGAACATATACATCAACGACAGTGACAGATCTGCCCAGTGACGGCAGTACGATATATGTGCGGTTGTGGTACCGGGCGATATCCGGTGGAAGCTGGGCCTATACGGATTGCACCTATAAAGCGACCGGTACAAGTGGTTACGCTATCACATCGCCGACGCCGGGATCAACGCTGAGCTCCACGACGGTGACATTTCAATGGAATTCCGGGGCAGCGGAATACTGGCTGTATGCGGGATCGAGTGCAGGTGGATATAATTACTATAACAGCGGCTCATTGGGAACATCCACATCAACAACGGCGACAGGTCTGCCGAGCAATGGCAGTACGGTATATGTAAGGTTGTGGTACCGGGTGATATCGGGCGGAAACTGGGCCTATACGGATTGCACTTACACGGCGGCCGGTTCAGGCGGAGGAGGTTTCAACGAGCAGTTCAAGGGATCTGCAACCAACTGGCTTCAGGATTCCGGTGAGTGGGGTATTGCCAGTTCCGAATATTACTATACTGTAGGAGTAGCAGGATACAGCAGTTCGTCCACATATAACCAGACATATACCAATCTGGACTATTCCGCCAAATTACAGCGAACTGGAGATGACTATTCTGCCAACCGGCTGTTTATTCGAAGCGATTCAGTTATATCGGATGGGAATTTTAAGAATTGCTATGAGTTTCAATACACCAGAGATGGTAGCTTCAGTGTTTATAAAAGGGTTAATGGCTGGATAACGGCATTAAAGGCATGGACAAGTTCATCAGCTATCAACACAAATTCGAATTGGAACACACTGCGGATTGTGGCTGTCGGCAGCAGCTTTCATTTTTATATCAATGGTACTCTGGTTTGGTCCGGGAGCGACACGAGTCTAACATCTGGCAGGGTTGGCGTAGGGATGTACTTGAGCACAGCGTCCTCTGCGGATGGCTTTTATGTAGATTGGGCGACGTTGAGTGTGCCGTCCACATCCCAGACGGTTGAGAATGTCGTGGGTCAGGATGCAGCCATACCTGTCGGCAATGTTCCACAGTCGTCCGAAAATCTGAACATGTCAGGTGGAGATGAAAACAGAAGTCATTTTTAACTGTTGAGACATGGTGGTGAGACTGTGTGTAAAAAAAGGAGATATGCTATGAGAAAAATGATCGTATTGACGGTGTTGAGTGCCTTTTTATGGATGGGTTTTGGAGGAACTGCGCTCTTGGCGGACACAACCTCCGGTCAAACTCATGAATATTCGATTATGAGACCGGACCCTGAAACACTTCACCGCTGGCTGGATGATTACCAGTTTATGGAGCAAGCCCATCAGGATACTGCGGTCGCGTCGAGGTTAATGGAAGCAGGCGCGCAAAATCTTGGGACATCAATGAGCCTTCTCAGCCGGTTAAAATACACGCCAGCCGAGCGGAATCAAAGTAGTTGCGGCGATTGCTGGGTTTGGTCTGGAACCGGAGTCATGGAAATTGACCTGGATGTTCAGAAGGGTATCTATGATCGTTTATCGACGCAATTTCTGAATTCCTGCAAGACGCCTTTTGCCTGCTGCGGTGGTTCACTGGATGGTTTTGCCGGGTGGTACAGCAGCCAGAAAGAAGCCATTCCATGGTCCAATACCAACGCTTCGTTTAAGGATGGTTCCACCAAGTGTTCAGCTTCAGCGTCATCTGTATCATGCAGCAGCATTTCCACAACACCCAACTACCCCATTACCTCAATTTCCGCTGCTCAAATCGTCACCCAGGGCGTTTCGCAGTCAACGGCCATTGCCAACATCAAGAATGTACTTCAACAAAATAAAGCCGTTGATTTTGGTTTTTATTTAGCCAACAATACCGACTGGCAGGCATTTTACGATTTTTGGGGCAACCAGCCGGAGTCTGCTGTATGGGACCCGGACAGTTATTGCGGTCATACCTGGATCAGTTCAGAGGGTGGGGGACATGCTGTATTGATTGTCGGTTATGACGATTCGGCCAGTACGCCTTACTGGATTGTTTTGAACAGTTGGGGAACGACTTCACAAAGGCCGAATGGCTTATTCCGTATGAAAATGAATATGGATTACAGTTGTATCATGCACCAAACCGGTTACAGCGACTGGTACAGCAGGGAGTTTGCGACACTCAATATTCAGTGGGGCGCCAGTTCCAGTTACGCTATAACATCACCGACACCAGGTTCAACGCTGAGTTCGACGGCCGTGACATTTCAATGGAATTCCGGAGCAGCGGAATACTGGTTGCAAATAGGGTCGAGTGCAGGCGGCAGCAATTATTACAACAGCGGTTCATTGGGGACATCTACGTCAGCGACGGCAACAGGATTGCCGAGCGACGGCAGTACGGTATATGTGAGGCTGTGGTATCGGACAACAGCAGGCGGAAGCTGGGCCTATACGGATTGCACCTATAAGGCGACAAGTACAGGTAGCTATGCGATAACATCGCCGACACCGGGATCAACACTCACATCAACGACCGTGACATTTCAGTGGAATTCGGGAGCAGCGGAATACTGGCTGTATGCGGGATCAAGTGCAGGTGGATATAATTATTATGAAAGCGGTTCTCTTGGGACATCCACGTCAACAACGGCAACAGGTCTGCCGAACAATGGCAGTACGGTATATGTGAGGTTGTGGTACCGGACAACAGCAGGCGGGAGCTGGGCCTATACAGATTGCACTTACACTGCGACCGGTTCAGGTGGTGGAGGTTTCAACGAGCAGTTCAAGGGGGCTGCGACCAACTGGCTTCAGGATTCCGGTGCGTGGAGAGTGGCTTATTCCGAATATTACTATACCGCGGGAACAGCCGGATACAGCAGTGCATCCACATATAACCAGACATATTCCAATCTGGACTATTCCGCCAAACTGTGGAGATATGGGAGTGATTCCAATTCGAATCGACTGGTTGTCCGAGCCAGTGGCTCAGTGGGATCGGACGGGCATTTCAGTAATGAATATGTATTCCAGTATGATAGGGCCGGCAGTTTCAGCGTGTATAAATATGTAAGTGGAGTATCAACTGCTTTACAGGCTTGGACATCTTCATCCGCCATCAATCAAGGTAATGCCTGGAACACGCTTCGGGTGGTGGCTGTTGGCAGCAGTTTTTATTACTATATCAATGGCACGCTGGTCTGGAGCGGAAGCGATGCAAGTCTGGCATCCGGCAGGGTCGGGGTGGGAATGTATCTGGATACCACATCCAGCGGCGACGGTTTTTATGTGGATTGGGCGACATTGACTGTGCCATCTACTCAGTCCATCGGAAATATTGTTAGTCAGAGTGTGGCTGTACCTTCGGATGATTCCGGAGCATCCGGAAATTCGGACGGTGCGAGCAGAGACGTAAATGGTGAAAAATTATAGGATCAAAATGTCCTTGAATGATTTTTCATGATGATTCAAGTCTGATGCCCTCGTAAAAAATCGATTTTGGGACGGCTTTGTAAAAAGTTCGCAGGCAAGGCGCGCAAACCCTGATGAGTAGTGAGGCGTACTTTTGGGTACGCCGCAACGACGAAGGATGCAGCGCAACGCAGCATCCGGACTTTTTACGGAGTCGTCAAGTCTGTTTGTTGTAACAGCGGGCTGTGTACTCTGATACGCAGCCCGCTGTGTGTAAGCTGTCCTGACAAGCCTGACTTTAATGATATTGCGTAATGCTTTGGATACCCAACG
The DNA here is from genome assembly GCA_001443525.1 of Desulfobacteraceae bacterium RAAP-1. Classification (GTDB taxonomy): domain Bacteria; phylum Desulfobacterota; class Desulfobacteria; order Desulfobacterales; family Desulfatirhabdiaceae; genus RAAP-1. The sequence continues at coordinate 20,658 of LKPX01000060.1, forward strand.
CATTCAATCCCTGGAACAATGTCGGGATTGAATGCGTTGCTTTGACGTTCTGTGGGAGATGGCCGGATTGGATATGTACAGAAAATTTAGAATGATTCTATGTATCATCATGGTATTGGGTTTAACCTTGGTCGGAAAAGGGTATGGACAGGGAAAAATGATCAATAATGAACGTATTGTCGGCGGAGAGTGCAACTACACCTCATATCCTGGTGAAGCCCGGATTGTATCTGTGATAAAAAAGCCCGGCACAGAAAGTCCGGTGAGCTTTTCCTATGAAATTCGATTTACTTTTCATTCAGATCATGTCATTAAGGAGCCTTTTGCAAGAACTGAGGGCAAGACTTATTTATTGCTTCATGCCAATTCTTATCCGGATGACGGTTTTATCAAGCAGCATGACATCGCAAAGGATCGTGTTTATCCATGTGTGATGAAAGTGATTGTCAAGGGAACATGCACGCCTGTCATATTCGAATTTCCCACCATGGAAAAGCATCAATAGCCATTGCCTGTCATCTGACCTCTCATATCGCATTACGATCGAGTTATCATTACCGAAAATGGGGCATGAATGAGCCTCTTGCAAAATCCGGTTAAAACCAGATATACTTCGGCCAAATTGAGTTGAGCCGGTATTTATAACAATGCTGCTGATTCCGCTGCGAAGCTGTTCGTTTTGGATTTGACTTTACCAGCTCAGGACAAGTTTCCCATGCGGAAAAACAGGAAGGAGGACTGTAATGAGAAAAGCGGTTATTTGGGCAATGTTGGGTATGTTTTTATGGATTGGTTCCGGAGGCATTGCTTTTTCAGATGAGATGCTTCCCAATGGAAGCCGTGGCTTTTCGCTTGCAGGGAGTGATAGTGCTGTTTCAGGTTCCGGTACGCAGTTGGCGGCCAGTTCCTCCTATGCCATTACATCACCGGCTCCAGGTTCAAAGATCAGTTCTGCAACAGTGACGTTTCAATGGGCGTCCGGAGCTGCGGAATACTATCTTCAGGTAGGTTCGACCGTGGGCGGTAATAATTATTATGACAGCGGATCGTTGGGAACTTCTACTTCAGCGACGGCAACAGGTCTGCCTGCTGACGGCACTACCATCATATATGCGCGGTTGTGGTACAGGCTTGTTGCTGGTGGAACATGGGCATATACGGATTGCACGTATAACAGCTATCTTATAAGTTCACCTGCACCGGGTACAACACTGGGTTCGACGTCCGTGACCTTTCAGTGGACATCCGGAGCCGCGGAGTATTGGTTGAGGGTGGGGTCCAGTGTCGGCGCCTACGATTATTATGACAGCGGGTCATTAGGGACATCCACGTCAGTAACAGCAACAGGACTGCCGAGTGATGGCAGTACGGTCTATGTGCGCTTTTGGTACAGGATAGGTTCGAACTGGATATATACAGATTACACTTATACAGGCGGTTACGTCATCACGTCTCCAACGCCGGGTTCAACACTGGGTTCGACGTCCGTGACCTTTCAGTGGACATCCGGGGCGGCGGAGTATTGGCTGTATGTGGGGTCAAGTGCTGGCAGCAGCAATTATTATAACAGCGGGTCATTGGGGACAGCTACGTCAGCGCCAGTCACAGGACTGCCGAGTGATGGCAGTAAAGTGTATGTGCGTTTCTGGTATAGGGATGCATCTGGTTGGGCGAATAAAGATTACACATATACATCTAATGGCGTCTATGCCATAATTTCACCGGCACCGGGTACAGCACTGAGTTCGACGACGGTGACATTTCAATGGACGTCTGGTGCAGCCGGATACTGGCTGTGGGTGGGGGCCAGCGCCGGCAGTAAAAATTATTATGACAGCGGTTCACTTGGGACATCTACATCAGCAACGGTTACAGGATTGCCAGGTGATGGAAGTGCAGTATATGTGCGTTTTTATTATCAACCAACAGGCGGGACATGGGTATATAAAGATTATATCTATACGGCCAGCACGGGCTATAGCATCATATCTCCGACACCAGGTACGACGCTGAATTCAACATCTCAGGTATTTCAGTGGAATTCCGGAGCAGCCGAATACTGGCTGTATGCAGGGTCAAGTGTCGGCGCCAACGATTATTATGAAAGCGGGTCATTGGGGACATCCACGTCAGTAACAGCAACAGGTCTGCCGAATAGCGGCAGTACGGTTTATGTGCGTTTATATTACAGAATGACAGCAGGAGGTTCCTGGTTATATACGGATTATACTTATAACGGCTATTCTATAACTTCGCCTGTTCCAGGTACGGCGCTTAGTTCTACAACACAGACATTTCAGTGGAATTCCGGAGCAGCCGAATACTGGCTGTATGCAGGGTCAAGTGTCGGCGCCAACGATTATTATGAAAGCGGGTCATTGGGGACATCCACGTCAGTAACAGCA
>LKPX01000007.1 GCA_001443525.1 Desulfobacteraceae bacterium RAAP-1
TTCCAGCAAGCATTCGGACTGAGACCGCGAAAGCAAGCGAGCAGCGATGAGACTGTACATTCAGTACGTCGAATCGCGGCACAGCGAAGCTGACAAAGGTATCAGTTTGAATGCTTGCTGGAATAAGCATAAGGTTGGCCTATGAGAAGAAAAGACAGAGAGGTCATGAGTTTTGACCAGATCGAAGCCATTATCCGCGAGTCGAGCATCTGCAAGCTGGGTATGTCTGACAACCACCAGCCATACGTGGTTCCTTTAGGTTTTGGATACAGTAACAGTATCGTGTATTTCCATTCCGCTTCAGAAGGTAAGATCATCGGTATTCTCAAGAAAAATCCGCTGGTCTGTGTTGAATTCGATACGAATTGCCAGCTGGATACGGAAGATTTCGCCTGCAGGTGGGGATCCCGCTACCAGTGTGTCGTGGGATTCGGAAAGGCTGAGTTTATTGAATCCCCTCAGGAAAAACGGATGGCGCTCGATATTCTTATGAAACAATATTCCGACAGTGCATTCACCTATCCGGACAATGTGTTGTCCCGAATCACGGTCTTCAAGGTCAAGCTGACGGAGGTGAGCGGCAAGACCGCATGATATGGATATTGAGACCATCGCCCGCGAGCTTTTTTCCGGCGCCAGCGCCAGTCACGACTGGGATCACACCGTTCGCGTTCATCGCCTGTGCGAGCATATCGCCCATATCGAACATGCGGATATGGAAGTGCTGCATGTGGCTGCTTTTCTTCATGATATCGGTAGAGCGCGTCAGGATGCCTCTCAGGGAGCCGTATGCCATGCGATTTACGGCGCCCGGATGGCGGAACCTATTGTGGAACGCCTGCCGCTGACATCCGGGCAAAAGCGCAATGTGCTGCACAGCATCCGTTCTCACCGGTTCAGGGGCGCTGATGCGCCTGAAACTCTTGAGGCCAGAGTGCTGTTTGACGCTGACAAGCTGGATGCCATTGGCGCCATCGGCATTGCCAGAGCCTATCTGTTTGCCGGAGAAATCGGCGCAAGGCTTCACAGTCCCGATATTTCTGTCGAGGAAAGCCGTTCATATTCCACGGATGACACGGGATACAGAGAATTTCAGGTCAAGCTCTGTAAAATCCATGAACGCATGTTGACCTCTGAAGGCAAACGACTGGCGGCGGCGCGCCACCGGTTTATGGAAGATTTTTTCGGACAATTTTTACTCGAATATCAGGGAGCGAGATAACACCATGACGCTGAATGTAGTTTCTCATATCGATCATCAGGTAAAGGTACGAAATGTATTGGTCAGTGTTTCGGATAAAACCGGTCTTCAGGAGCTGGTAACGCAACTGCTTGAAGTTAATCCGGAGATGATGTTTTATTCTACCGGCGGTACGTACAGCGCCATTCGGGGATTTCTGGGACAGAAAGCCGATGCTTGTCTTCAGCAGGTTTCCCAATACACCGGGCAGCCCGAAACCCAGGGCGGACTGGTCAAGACGCTGGATTTCAAGATTTATCTGGGCATTCTCACCGAAACCTACAATGCGGATCACCAGCGCGATCTGGAGCGAACCCGGGCGGTGCCTCTGGATATGGTCGTCGTCAACCTTTATCCATTCCGGCAGACGATTGCAAAATCGGGTGTCACCGTGGAAGAGGCTAGGGGCAATATCGATATCGGAGGTCCGTGCATGATTCGCGCAGCCGCTAAAAATTATCTGCGTGTAGCTTCTGTCGTCAATCCGGAAGATTACGGCATGATTATTTCCGAAATGAAGACTGGCGGCGGCGTTACGTCTTTGGAACTTCGTTTCCGCCTGGCCCAAAAGGCGTTTTTGCACACAGCCGCCTATGACCGGATGATTGCTGAATATCTCAATGAGCAGGCATTCGAGGATGTCAGAAAATGCTATGAACCGTAAATATCGGTAGGAAATCTTAATGGCTCGATAGGATATTGCCATTATAACTCCAAAATCCAATGTGGAGACATGCCATGCCAGATGATCTGAAAAAAATGTATAAAACCATTGTAGATGAACATTTCCCGCCTCGGATGGAAATCAGTTTTATCGATGAAACCGGCCGGCAGACCCTGTACTACGAAAAAGTTCTCTGGGATATTCGCGGAGAACAGAAGGGGCTGCGATACGGCGAAAATCCCGGGCAGGAAGCAGCCCTGTACCGGATGGTCAACGGGAATCTGCTTCTGGGAGAGACGCAGACCATTCAGGCGGGTCAGTACCTGGCCTCGGATATCGAACTGCTGCAATCAGGGAAACACCCGGGAAAAACCAATCTGACCGATGCGGACAATGCGCTGAATATTCTGAGATATTTCATGGATGCTCCGACAACGGTTATTGTGAAGCATAACAACCCTTGTGGTGTCGCCCAGTCCGAAACGCTGGCTGATGCCTACCACAAGGCCATGATGGCGGATCGGGTGGCGGCCTTTGGTGGATGTATCGCCGTCAACCGGCCTGTGGACAGGGAAACCGCGGAGGCCATCAGCCGTCAGTACGCCGAAGTGGTTGTGGCGCCGGAATTTGAGCCTGGGGTGATGGAGATTTTTGCGGCCAAAAAAAATCTCAGAGTCATCCGGATCCAAAATATTGCGCGGCTGCATGAATTCATCGGAAGACGTTTTGTGGATTTCAAGAGCCTGATAGACGGCGGTATTGTTGCCCAGTGGTCTTTTGTTCCCCAGGCCAGAACGCCGTCCGATCTCAAGCTGGCGACCTGCGACTACAAGGGCCGATCCTACCGCATCCAGAGAGAACCCACGGAAAGAGAATATCAGGACATGCTGTTTGGCTGGCTGGTGGAATCCGGGGTTACCTCCAATTCGGTCATTTATGTCAAGGACCGGGTGACAGTCGGCATCGGTACGGGCGAGCAGGATCGGGTCGGGGTTGCGGAAATCGCACGGGACAAGGCTTACCGGAAACTGGCGGACCGGCGCTGCTTTGAAATGCACGGCGTTGCTTACAACGATCTGAAAGATACAGATAAAAAACAGGAAATCGATCAATGGGTTGCTTCCGTCAACGGCGGACTTCAAGGGGCAGCCATGATCAGCGATGCGTTTTTTCCTTTCCGTGACGGTGTGGATGTCGGCCTTCGGGAAGGCGTTTCCTGTGTCATTCATCCCGGCGGCTCTGAAAATGATTATCAGTCCATTGAAGCCTGCAACGAAACCGGAGCGACGATGGTATATACAGGCCAAAGAAGTTTCAAACACTGATGACGGATGATGTACTATTCCCGTCCAGTGATTCCGTTGCTGCTGTCCCTGATGACGGGTATCCTGGCGGGGTTGTGGCTGCCGGATTTCCGGATGTGGGGATATGCCTTGGCACTGACAGGCACGGCAGGTGTTTTGTGCGCCGTCGTTTGTCAGATGCCGCTGCGCTTTACGCCGCTGGTGCTCATTGCGGCGTGTGGATACCTGTCCATTCAACCCTGGTCGACGCAATATATCCCGGATCATTGCATCTCCCGATTTGCGACATCGGATATTCAGACCATTACCGGAACCCTGATATCCGCACCTTCGGCGGAAAATCAGCGTCAGAAATTCGATATCCGGTGTGAATATCTTCAGAATAAAGAGCAGCCGCGTTTTCCGGTCAGCGGCAACATCCGGGTCATGGTAGATGGAGCGCTTCCGGAGCTGAATATGGGAGATCGCATCCGTCTTTCCGGGCGCATCCGTGAGCTTCACAATTTTAAAAACCCCGGTGGCTTCGATTACCGGCAATACATGATTTTCAACGGCATTCACGCCGCCATGTTTGTGGGTTCCAAAGATATTGCACAGGATGTATCCGGACATCACAGCAGCGTTTTAGAAACTATCCAGCGCGCCCGGCAGAAGATTTCTCATAACATCGATGCGATTGGCGATCATGAAGAAAGGGCGGTTCTGAAAGCGCTGCTCATTGGAGACACCCGGGAAATTCCGAAACAGGTTACCGAGATTTTCAGCAGAGACGGTATCAGCCATCTGCTGGCGATTTCAGGGCTTCATGTCGGAATTGTGGCGACCAGCGCTTTTTTTGTTTTTCAGTGGATATTGAGCCGGTTTCAGTTTTTTCTCTGGCGGGCCTGGACCCGGAAAGGCGCGGCGCTTCTATCGTTTTTGCCGGTACTGGGATATGGGCTGCTATCCGGAATGTCGCCTTCCACCCAGAGAGCCGTCATCATGATTTCCGTCTTTTTGATGTCGTTTCTGGTGCAGCGGGAGCCGGAGGCGTTCAATACCCTGTCGCTGGCGGCCCTGGTGATTCTGGTCATACATCCCCCGGCGCTTTTTTCCATTTCGTTTCAGTTGTCTTTTGTATCAGTGTTTTCCATCCTCTTTATTTTGCCCAGGTTTTGGCCCCCGCCGGACATTTTTTCCGATGGTCGCCAAAACCTTCGCCGCATGCTGCTGTCGCCCCTCTGGGTATCGCTGTCCGCGTCCATCGGAACGCTGCTGCTGGTCGTGTATTATTTCAATCAGATATCCATCATCAGCCCGATAGCCAATTACGTGATCGTGCCATTAGTCGGCTTTGGCGTTGTGCCGCTGGGGCTGTTGTCCGCTGCAATCTTCCTGATCGCTCCTGGACTCGCTCTGTGGGGAATAAAATTTTGCGCCATGCTCCTGGGGGCGGCCCTGCATCTGGCCCGTTTTTTTGCAGAATTTCCCTGGGCGGCCATACAGACGGTCAGCCCTTCCATTCTGGAAATGGTTTGCGGATATGCGCTGCTGTTTATGCTGATTGCCTTAAGACCGGCGCAGCCCTTTAAACAGCCCGTGATTCCGGGAAAACCCGCGCGCCGCATACCGAAGGCGTTCAAGAGACGCATGGGCGCTGTTGCAGCCATCGCCGCACTGGTGCTGGGAATCGATGCGGGCTACTGGGGATATCAGCGGTTTTTCCGATCCGATTTGCGGGTGACGGTGATCGATGTCGGCCAGGGTACGGCCAGTCTGCTGGAATTTCCCAAGGGGCCTGTCATGCTGATAGATGCCGGTGGCTTTTCGGACCATACCGCGTTTGATGTCGGCAAAATGGTGGTGGCGCCGCTCTTGTGGCAAAAGAAGATCCGGTCTGTGGATATCCTGACACTGTCGCATACGGACAGTGACCATTTAAACGGCATGACCTATATCGCCGATCATTTCCATGTCAGGGAAGTCTGGGCCAATGGTGAATCTGCGGACAGCATTGGATATCATCGCTTTATGGAAGTCCTGGAGCGCCGGCGTTTACTGCCGGCGAGTTTCAGTACGTTTCCAAGGCGCCATGAGATCGGCGGCGCTTTGCTGGAGATTATCAACCCGCCGCCCGATTTTCTGACGAGATCGGTTTCCGGCGAATCCTGGCGGGATACCAACAACAATTCTTTGGTGGTGCGGGTTGCTTTTGGAAACTTTTCCATGCTGTTTCCAGGAGATATCAAAATGGCTGCGGAAAATGAAATGCTGGCGCTGTACGGAAACCGCCTGCAAAGCCAGGTGCTGGTTGCGCCGCATCATGGAAGTAAATCTTCCTGTCTGCCGGCATTTGTGGATGCCGTGCATCCTCAACTGGCCATTTTTACCACCGGAGTGAATAATCGCTTTAAATTTCCCCATTCTTTCGTTATAGAGCAGTATCAGCGCGTGGGGGCGGAGCTGCGGAACACTGCCGTAGATGGCGCGGTCATGATCGTCGCCGATGGACGGAATATGCAGGCGACTTCCACCATTTCCCGCGGTGCGCCTTGGTGCGTGCGTGTGGGAAGGGTTTCGCGTGTAACGCATAAAATAAATCAAGATTGACGGGTTCGTAAAATGTCCGCATCCTTCGTCATTGCAGCGTACGACAAGTACGCTTCATTCCTTGCGGATTTGCACGCCTTGCCTGCGGACATTTTACGAACCCGTCTAAAAAATCGACATTTTACGAAGCCGTCAAGATTGATTGATAAATCCAACAGGCTTGAGGAGCGCTAAATGGTTACATTTGAATCGTTGCGAGAACGCCAGGACGGCATTGCGGTGGTGGGGCTCGGATATGTCGGGCTTCCGCTGGCAGTGCATCTGTCCAGACATTTCAAGGTTACGGGTTATGATGTCAAGCCGGATCGTATCCGTGAATTGACAGCGGGTAAGGACAGAACTCTGGAAGTATCCGAAAGTGATCTGTCGGAAGCGGATATCCACTACACCGCGAATTCCGAAGATATCCGCCGGTGTCGCCTGATCATTGTGGCGGTGCCAACGCCCATTGACGCCTACCGGATTCCAGATCTTGGACCGCTCAGAAGCGCTTCCAGCGCCGTTGGAAAAGTGATGAGCCGGGGATCGGTGGTGGTGTTCGAGTCCACCGTGTATCCGGGAGCCACCGAAGAGGTATGTGTACCGATTCTGGAAAAAGAATCCGGGTTTCATCTGAATGTCGATTTTACCGCCGGATATTCGCCGGAACGCATCAATCCCGGGGACAGACTGCACACTCTGGATAAGATCGTCAAAGTGGTTTCAGGATCCGATGCTGCAACCACCCGGCTGCTGAGCCTGGTATATGGCGCGGTGGTGCAGGCCGGCGTGCATCCCGTATCTTCCATTCGGGTTGCCGAAGCCGCCAAAGTTATCGAAAATACGCAGCGCGATCTGAACATCGCATTGATGAACGAACTTTCCATGATTTTTGACAAAATGAACATCGATACCACCGAAGTGCTTCAAGCAGCCGGAACCAAATGGAATTTTCTGCCGTTCAGACCGGGTCTGGTTGGCGGCCACTGCATCGGCGTGGATCCGTATTACCTGACATTCAAGGCGGAGTCTCTGGGATATCGTCCGGAAATGATCCTGGCAGGAAGGCGCATCAACGATAATATGGCCAAATTTGTGGCGGAGCGTGCGGTCAAGATTCTGATCAACGCCGGCAAGCAGGTGCGTCATTCCCGTGTGGCGGTGCTGGGGCTGACTTTCAAGGAAAACGTTCCGGACCTCAGAAACACCAAGGTGGTGGATATTATTTCGGAATTGAACACCTTCGGCGTGGATGTGCTGGTGCATGATCCGATAGCCGATCCTGCTGAAGCCAAGGCTTATTATGGGCTGGAGCTTCAGTCTCTGAATGGCATGGCGCCCGTGGACGCCGTCATTCTGGCTGTCATGCATAACGCCTATGTGACGATGGGGCTGTCTCAGATTGCAGGAATCTGCAGCAACGGGCGCCCGATTGTCGTTGACATCAAGGGGGCTTTCAGCCCCTCAGAGGCTGCGGAAAAAGGCATCCGTTACTGGAGGCTGTAAGGTGGGTTCCCGCAGCGGCCGGCATTTTTCGAGTGTTCTGAAATTTTGCGCCATATGATCGGAATGCATGACAAATTGATTTATGGCTGCGCCGGAGCGGATATCGAAACGGTATCGTTCACGGCGGATGATGATGTTCCTTTCAGGACAATCATTTCTTTCTCCCGAAACGGCTTGCGGTAGTTGCGCTCCTGCTGAAGGCTGCCGGATGCGCAGGATTCGGCGCATACCCCGCAACAGACGCAGGCCGATGGATTATAAGACCATGTGGCCGCCTTTTTTTCCACCGCGATACATTGGGAGGGGCATTTGGCGGCGCAGACGCCGCAGAATGTACAGATATGGATGTCGTTGTGGATTGCGCCCCGGGCGTTTTCAAAGGAAGGCCTGATAACGTGCGGATAGCGCCGGGTGGCGCGGTCGCCAAGGAAATTTCTCAGAATGGCGGGGGTCATATTAAACATAAATTCCCCTTTTACCTCTCAGTGCAACTGATGCAGGGATCGATGGATAAAACAATTACCGGAACGTCCGACAGCCATGCGCCGGGCAGCATGGTCAAAAGGGCCGGTACATTGGCAAAGGTCGGCGTCCGCACCCGAAGCCGTTCCAGATTTTTCGTTCCGTTGGCTTTGATGTAGTAAAAAACCTCGCCGCGGGGCTGTTCGACTCTGGTAACAACTTCGCCATTGGGTCTGCCTTTGACCTTGACGGCGATTTCCCCGTTCGGCAATTTGCCGATGGCCTGCCGGATCAGATCAATGCTCTGAAAGACTTCGCGAAAACGCACCTTGCACCGGGCGTAACAGTCGCCGTCCGTTTCCACCACCGGCGTAAAATTGATGTCACCAAACGCCGCATACCCGAGCATCCGGGCATCCTGCGCAACGCCGCTGGCGCGAAGGGTCGGGCCGACCAGCCCCAGCTCATAAGCCTGTTTTCCGGTCAGAATTCCTTTGCCCACAGTGCGTTTCTGCACAGTGTAATCGCTCATGATCGTGGTTTCCAGCCATTGAAGTTCTTTTTCGACGTCCTTGAGTGCCGAGAGAATCATGCTGGTTTGTTCTGTACCCAGATCTTTTCTCACGCCGCCGATGACATTGACGGAGACGATGATTCGGTTGCCGGTGGTGGCTTCATCTATGTCGAGAATTTTCTCCCGGATCTTCCAGAACTGCATGAACAGGCTCTCAAATCCGAAACTGTCCGCAAACAATCCCAGCCACAGAAGGTGACTGTGCATCCGGTGCAGTTCGGACCAGATCACCCGCAGGAACCGGGCGCGCGGCGGTACTTCAATGCCCATCATTTCCTCGATGCCCTGACAGTAGCACATGGCGTGAAGCATCGAGCAGATGCCGCAAATGCGTTCCACTACATAGATCATCTGATGAAAATCACGGATTTCCACCAGCTTTTCAAGGCCCCGGTGAACGAATCCGAAGGCGGGAATGGCTTCGGTGATGACCTCATCTTCCAGAGTGAGTTTGAGATGTATCGGCTCCGGCAATACCGGATGCTGAGGGCCGAAAGGAATGATCGTTTTCGTCATGGCGCCTTCTCTTCATTGCTTTCGGGAGTTTTCTGCACCGCCACGTATTTGCAAAACGGCATTGTTTTCACGTCCTCTTCCAGATACAGCGTGCGGTCGTAGTCGATGACCAGCCCGTGAAACCGGATACCGAATAAATCCTGAATCTCGTTTTCGACCAGAAAAGCGGCGAAATAAACCGGGGAAATGCTGGGCACGGAACTGTCTTTGGAAATGGTCAGCCTCAGGTGTTTCAGCTGAAATTCCCTGTCAAAATGATAGAGAATTTCCACCTGGGTCTCGCTGATTTCAACGCAGGAGAGTGTTACGAACCGGTAGCGTTCAACTTTCATTCTTGCGGTTTCACCCAGCAGGTTATCCGGGCTGATACACATCACTTCTCCCTGCATGGCGCTTCCTCCTCAAAGTCATTTGCAGATATACTTTCGGCCGTTTCAGCCTTTCCCCTGAATTTTTCAAGGCCGAGCACCACGCCATCGATAATGGCTTCAGGTTTTGCAGGGCAGCCCGGAACATAGACATCCACAGGAATCACTTTATCCACGCCGCCAATCACATTCCAGGCTTCACGGAAGATACCGCCTGTAAGGCCGCAGGCGCCGATAGCCACAACCACTTTAGGATCTGGTATCTGGTCGTAGAGATTGCGCAGCACTTTTTGGTTTCGATGATTGACCGTACCGGTGACCAGAAAGATATCCGCGTGCATGGGATTGCCTGTATTGATGATGCCAAAGCGTTCCACGTCATATACCGGTGTCAGACAGGCCAGCACTTCGATATCGCATCCGTTGCAACTGCCGCAATCAAAGTGCAGCATCCAAGGGGACTGCATCCTGGCTTTGGTCATGATTTTTTTGAACATATCCGGATAAATTCCTATCGTGCATACAACCAGACAAGGTTTACCAGCGACAGCGCCATGCCCATGCCCCAGCCGTACCCCAGCATCCAGCGCCAGTTCATTCTGGCGGAAACATTGTCAATCCAGATTTCCCCCAAATACGTTATCCCGACAAGCAATAATGCACCTATCGGATTTGTGGTCCAGAACAGGGAACAAAATCCCAGAAGCAGCACCGTTTCATACCAGTGAGCGATTTCGGTCAGCGCCAGGAGAGGCCCGGAATAGTCCGTCAAAAGTCCTTTGACAAGTTCCTGATGCGCATGGTGCGAGGTGGACAGGTCAAAGGGCGATTTGCGGAGCTTAATGGTCAAAACAAAGCTCAGCACCACGAACAAAAACGGGAGTTTCAGCAGCAACGGCTGATTCATGGCATCAACGGATTCGATCTTAAAGCTGCCGGTTTGAAAGTAAATTCCGACGGAAATCAGTATCAGCAGCGGTTCATAGCAAAGCATCTGCAGGAGTTCCCGATGAGCTCCGGCCTGGCTGTAAGGCGATGTGGAGGAAAAAGCCCCCACCACCAGAAAAACGGCGCCCACAGCCTGAATAAACAGGATGAGCAGAAGATCGGAGCGGAGAAAAAACAGCGCCGTGGCAATGGAGGCTGCTGTCAGATAAGCGTTGACACAAAACGCCTGCCAGACGTTCACCACCACTTTTTCTTTTCCCAGCAGCTTGATCACATCGTAAAACGGCTGCAATAGCGGCGGACCGATACGAGACTGAAAGCGCGCCGTCAGAATTCTGTCAAAACCCGATATCACGCCGCCGAGCACGGGGCCGGAAGCCAGCCCCGCCAATATCAGGACGCTCTTATTTATCATAGCGTACTTCCTATAATCAGGATCAGCAGCACGCCGGCCGCCAGATTGATCCAGACTGTCAGCGTCCGTTCGCCGAATATGTTCGAAAGGTAGTAATTCCCTGCCTCCGCTTGAACGCGCTGATTCATGGGGCCCGTAAATACTCTGGGTTCCGCAGTCTGAATACCGCTCAGGTAGGGCGTGCTGATACGTGCTTTGGTTGCCCATCGGACAGACAGGATGGATTGCAGAAAACCCAGGACAGCGATCAGACACAAGGGCAGGGCGGCAAAAACGCCGTAAGCATTCTCCAGAACGCCATCATGCAGGGAATATGGCGGTGTGTAATTCAGCGTCATCGACGAGGTGAACAGCTTTGCGTACAGCCAGGGAACGGTAATGCTCAGAAGCCCGGCGCCCGCGCAAAGCGACAATAACGCCGCCCAGGTGAGTACAGGCTGTTTTTCGAGCGTAAACTTTCCTGCAAACGGGTCGCTCATCAGCGTTCCTGCCCAGCGCGCCCAGTACATGGCGGTCAGGGCGCTGCCGACAGCCATCAGAAATATGACGAAAATATTGACTGCCGCCGCTTCCATGGCCATCCATTTGCCCAGAAGCAGTCCAAATGGCGGCATGATCATCATCACCACCCCCATCACCGTAATAAGCGCGGTCAGAGGCATTTTTGAATACAGGCCGCGCATGTCCTCGATATCGCGGCTGTCGATATGCTGTTCGATCGTGCCGACGCAAAGAAACAGCATGGCTTTGGTGACAGCGTGAAAAATGATAAGCAGGATGGCCGCAGTGATGGATTCCGGTGTATCAAGACCGACGCAGGCGAAAATGAGCCCTAAATTGCTGATGGTGGAATAGGCCAGTACTTTTTTGCCGTTGCTTTGTCCAACCGCCAGCCCGGCGGCAGCCAGAAAAGAGAACGCGCCAAAGACAGCAATACAATGGCTTAAAAAACTGCCCTGCATGGCCGGGGCCAGCCTCAGCGCCAGATATACACCGACCTTGACCATGGTGCTGGAATGGAGCAGGGCCGATACCGGCGTCGGCGCGACCATCGCGCCTGTCAGCCAGCTCTGCATGGGAAACTGGGCGGACTTGGTAAAGGCCGCCAGACAGAGCAGAGCCAACGCCAGAAAGGAAAGCCCGGCGCCGGGAGGCGTTTGGATAATCTGCTGCATGTCGATACTGCCGAGGTTCCGGTAGATCATCATCAACGCCACCGTAAACGCCAGTCCTCCCAGGCTGTTCATCCATAAAGCCCGGACGGAATTCCGGACGGCCGTTTCATCGCCGTCATGTCCGATGAGCAGAAACGAGCAAAGCGTCGTAGCTTCAAAGAAAAAGTGAATGACGGTCGTATCGTTGGACAACACCAAACCGTTCATGGCTCCCAAAAAAAACAGCATGATGCCGAAAAATCGGGGTTGTCTGGATTCTGACAGATGCCGATGCGCTTCATGGGTTTTCATGTAGGGAATTGCCTGAAAGCAGATGATCGACCCCACGATGGAGATGATCAGCACCAGGATGAGCGATAGGTTGTCACCATAAAACGCCTGGACAACCGGGTCTTCGATCATGAACCCCTCGAACCATATCATCAAAACGATCTGTATGGCGGTGGGGATAATGACGGCCAGGCTGCGATGCCTGAATCCGTAATACAGGATCAGCGCCATCAGAAGAAAATCGGGAATCTGAACGGATTCGTGCACATTGAGGCCGAAAACAGCTTGAGGAGAAAACGCGAAGGGAACATAAAAAATCAACAACAGCGAACTTGCGATCAGAATGCCGCCGGTCGCTAGGACGATGTATGATCTGAACCGGCCGGATTCTGCTAAAAAGCAGCACACCGCCGCCATAAACGGCAAAAGAATCAGGATAGATGTCAGCGCCTGCATAGTGTTATCATCCTCAGCGATTCTGGAATGGTTCTGCAGCTAAAATGCCTGATGGAAGGCTTAATCTTCAATTCTCCGGTCATTACCACCGATTTCTCCGACCATGACGGCTGTATCGGAATCTTTCTGAAAGGCACCCAGACAGCCGATCGTTAGAGTTATAAAGAAGCGCCGCTTTTAAGTGACAAAATCAGCGTCATCGGCTGTGTCGGCGAGGCCGTGAATCCATAATGCTCATAGAAGATTTTGGCCTCATCGGAAATGGCATGTACAAGAAGACCCCGGATGCCGAGAATACCTCCAGCTTGTATCGTACGCAAAACGGCGTCTTGAAGTAAAGCCGCGCCAAATCCCTTGCCCTGCCATAAACGATCGATTGCCAAACGTCCCAGAATCGCCATGGGAACAGGGTCAGGCATATTGCGCCGAACGGAACTCGGCGCATCATTCAAAGCCAGCGCGCCGGACGCCAAACAATAATAGCCGAAAACCTTTTGTCCGTCGGTTATGACATAAGTGCGGGATGCCCCACTCACTTGATTGGGATATGCCCGGCGCTTCAACCATTCGTCCAAACTGGTAACGCCACATGTAAAGTCATTCACTGCATGGTCGACCGACAGAAGAACAGGGGCGGACAGGGTCATGAGGCCCACGGTTTGCGGGCTTTCATTAGGCGATCAAATCCCTTGCCGCTGGGTGGTTGATCGAGTACTTTGAGAAAATGGTCATAGGTTGTTTGATCCACGAGTACAAGGGCCTGATCGAGCAAAGTGTCTTCAGCCGCTCGTCGCGCTGCATCAATCATGAAATCAGAACGTGATTTTCCACGTGCTTTCGCGGCTCTGTCAATCAATGCCCGCGTGGCAATGCGCACGCGTAAATTAACGGCGCAAGTTTGAGTATCTGTAATTGTTTGTATCGCCATATTTTCCTTCTCAATTTTTCGAAAGACGGGAGTACTGAGAACTGCCCAGTTTATTATATCCGAAAATAATGATACACAACGTGTATCTCATTTGCAAGGGACTCGATATTTAGGGTTACGTCCTTCCGAGAGTATGAATTACCTGCCCGTCGGTGTTGCGGATATTCACCATCATCGGCATCTGGCCGGGCAGGGCGTGCGTGGCGCAGGACAGACAGGGATCATACGCCCGCAAGGCCATTTCGATCCTGTTCAGCAGCCCCTCCCTGATATCGCCTTGCCGTATGAACTCTTTGGCGGCCTTTTTGATGGACAGCGAAATGGGGGCGGCGTTGTTCTGTGTTGCTACAATAAGGTTGACTTTGGTCAACAGTCCTCGGTCGTCGGTCTCATAGTGATGGAAAAGCGTTCCCCTCGGGGCTTCCACGCATCCGACGCCGATATGTTTCAGATGCAGGTTCATGTTGCGGATGTCCTTGCTGGTAAGAAGCGGATCGCTTGCGATCATCTGATTGTGCTCTGCAGCCTGAAGTGCGCAGATCAGCCGCGCCCAGTGCATGGCCAGTGTATGATGCGCCGGTTTGCCGCCCAGGGTCTCAAACATCTGCTCGTATTCTTTCTGGGCCAGTGGCGTGGCCATGCCACTGGCGACGTTCAGCCTGGCCAGTGGCGCGACACGGTAGAGAGAGGTTCCCTGTCCTTCCACCAGCCCTTTCCAGCCGATCTTTTTCAGATGGCACATCTTGATATATGTCCAGAGTTCGACCCATTCGCCGATATGCTCTATATAATCTCTGGGAGCAAAGCGCAGAATTTCCGCGCCGTCGGGATCGATGACCTTGACCATGCCGTCATAGAAACTGACCTTGTCGTTTTCATCCACCAGAGACATGTAGCAGGTCTTTAGCCGATAGGCGTCATTCAGCATCAGATCGAGGTTCTTCGGGTTGTGCAGTACCAGATCCTTAAACATATCCATCGCGAATTGTGCAAACGCCACGGAATCATCAGCGATCTCTTTGATCCACTTGCGTTCTTCAGAAGTGATGCCACGGGACACGCCGCCCGGCAATCCTCCTTCAGGATGCGGCGCCTTGCTGAAAACCAGTTTGATAATTTCCCGGTTTTTTCGTCGCACATCGATGATTCTGGCGCCGATATCCTTGCCCAGTTTGTGGATAACGCCGAGAATATTCCGCTCGGCTGGGTCTGCATCCGGACCGGCTACAAAATCGGGAGCCGCCAGAAAGAAGAAGTGGATATAATGATCTTCAATATAAAATGCGTTGAATTCGAGCTGTCGAATCAATATAGCTGTCGGTGTGGGTTCCACGTCATAAAGGTCGTCCAGGGCCTTTGAAGCAGCCATGTGATGGGCGGAGGGACATATCCCGCAGATGTTGGGGGCAATGCGCGTCATCTCCTCGGCAGGACGGCCCAGGCAGAAGCGTTCGAAGCCTCTCAGCTCCGATACCTGCCAGAAAGCGTCTTCCACATCCCCATGGTCGTTTAGAAAGATTTCGATCTTTCCGTGGCCTTCCAGACGCGTCACAGGATCAATGGTAATGGTCTTGGCTGTCATGGTCAATTCTCCAAACCTTTCTTTGCGATTTTTTGTCCCAGGATGGATGACGGCTGAGAGAAACGGTACAGGTAGCCGACAGGATCGTCGATAGAGTCAATGGCTTCCTTGATTTCGTCATCCCGCTCCACAACCAGCAGAGATGACAGGGTGGACAGAAATTTGGGCGCTGACTCCATGACGCCCGGAACAGGGCCGAAACAGCCGCGGCAGGGAACGTTGATCCGGATGCAGGTTTCCCCGCATCCCGAGCGCGTTGCAGGCCCCAGGCAGATGATTCCGGCGGCCAGAAAACATTCATCCGGATCGGCTTCCACCTCATGGATACGCCGAAAGGAACGAATCTCCATGCGGTTCGGCTTGCGTAGATTGCGAGGGCAGGTGTCGCAGAGAGCTTTGCGAGGCGCGAGGGCGGATCCTTTGGGCGGCAAATCGCCTGCGAGTGTAGCGACAATGGCGTTTCCGATCAGTTCGGGCGGTGGCGGACATCCCGGAAGATAATAATCCACGTCAATAACCTGATCCAGCGTGAAGACATGTTCAAAAAATTCCGGGAGTGTCAGTTTGTAGCCGTTCAGATCGGTTTCCGGCTGCGGAAAGCAGCCAGTCGGATTGATCACTGTCGGCGCGTTCCGGTAAACCCAGTTGAAAATGTCTTCCTTACCGCAGAAATTGGCCAGGCCTGAAACACCGCCAAAACACGCGCATGCGCCCATAGCAAGCACAATTTTGGATTTTTTTCTCAGCAGCTCCGCCATTTTCTGATGATCGGCGTTTCTTACCGAACCCGACAGAATGCTGAGGGCGATTTCGCCATCCTGCATCGCCTGAATGCGGCTGTATTTAAAATCCATAGCCAAGGGCCAGAGGACGATATCGACAGCATCCGCCACCTGAAGCATGACCTCGTTCAGATCAATAATCGCCTGATCGCATCCGGCGCAGGCTCCCAGCCCGTATATGGCGATTTTCGGTTTTTCCGCCATCCGGCGCCTCCTATATCCGTTTCACCGGCCCCAGCTTGGCCAGGTCATTTTTCATCCGGGCAATCAATTGCGGAATCTTCTTTCCCTCCGGGTCAATGGCCATTTCCATATCCAGTCTTTCCGGTTCGATCCCGAAAGCGCCCAGCACCTTTTGGATCAAACAGACTTTCTTGCGGGTCTGATAGTTGCCGTCCTGAAAATGACAATGACCTTCCGGGCAGCCGAGGATCAAAACACCGTCCGCTCCGGCTTTAAACGCCTTCAGAATGTGATGCGTGTCGATCTTTCCGCTGCAGGCCACCGGTATCCAGTTCAAGATAGTGGCGCCAAGGGTTTCCTCATTGTTCAGATAGCCCCAGCCGAAGTTGCATGAAAAACAGACGACTTTGGGGTTATAGGCTTCCATGAACCGCCTCCTTCGTTGCTGCATCGGGGATATTCAGTGATGCGCAGACCGCCTCGAACCGTTGATTCATGGCATCTCCTGTAAGCCGTCGGGCATTGGAAGGGCAGGCAACTACGCACATGCCGCAGGATTTGCATTTGAAGCTGTCCGTCATCGACGTTCGTTTCCCTTCGGCATCTCTGGACTGCGCTGCGCCGTAATAACACACCGATACGCAAATGCCGCAGCCGCAGCAGCGTTCAGTATTCACCTCGACGCACGGAAGATTCTTCTGAATCCCGACGGAAATGCAGGCCTTGCATGAGATGCACGGCCCGCAGGCAAGACAGCGTTTGGCCTCATCGATGGCTTCAGGCAGGGTAAACCCTCTTTCGAACAGTCTGAAGTGCATCCGTTCCTCCGGAGGAATCCACAGAATCTCGGGTTCCGGCTGATAACGCCGCCGACGGGGAATATCCTGCGGTTCGAAAAGGCGTCCGCGGCCTTCCCGAAGGCTTAGACCGCGCAGATAGCGCTCAATGGAATCCGAGGCAGTCAGACCATCTTTCATGGCATCCACCATAAACCCGATCCGTCGCACATCACCGCCGATGAAAATCCATTCTTTGTTCATGTTTTGCAAGGTCAGCGGATCCACAACCAGTTGTCCCCGTTCGTTCAAGAGTCCGTCCGTTTGCAGCGCCAGGATATCCGGCCCCTGGCCCACCGCAATGATAAGTACATCGCCCTCCAGGGTAAGGATGTCCGTCATGTCGAATTTCGGGCTGAATCCCCTGACATCGTAAACGCTCAGGCAATGCGGGCATTCGACCTTCTGCATCCGTTCACTGGTGCCGGCAATGCGGCTCACTCCTCTCGAATAGACAATGCGGATGCCTTCCTCCCATGCGCCGCGAATTTCTTCCCGATCCGCCGGGATGTGGTCGCGGGAGCTGCGGTCTTCGCACTCAAGACAGACCACGGTGGTGTCTCCGGCCAGCCTGCGAGCGGTTCTGGCCACATCGAAAGCCACATTTCCGCCGCCGATGACCAGCACTTTCTTCCCCTTGAAATAGTTGGGTCTGATATTGCCGTGACTGACCTCATAAAGGAAGGTCTGCCCGTACATGACTCCGGACAGTTCCTGACCTTCCACCAGCTTGCCGCCAAAACTCAGCGTTCGGGGAGCCGGCGTCCCCTGCGCCAGGAAAATCGCCTGATATCCGTCGTTCTGAAGTTTTTCGACAGTCCACCTGCCTTCGCCGATCCGCGTGTTGAATTTCACGTCAACCCCCGTCAGTCTTACGAGGGTTTCCAGTGTCGCAGAGAGTACTTTTTCCGGCAGCCGGTAACGCGGAATCAGCCACAGGGCGCCGCCCAGGCGATCTGAAGCCTCGAAGACCGTCACCCGGTATCCCCGTTTGCTCAGATCATAGGCGCACATCAGACCTGCCGGACCGCCGCCCACAACAGCCACATTTTCACGATTTCTGACGAGAGGGTATTCCTCGCGCTTTTCCATCTGAGGGATGTACGTATCTGCGATGAAGCGCTTCAGGAGACGTCTGCGAATGGCCCCGCCTTTGGTCTGGTAGTTGCATTCCAGTTCGCAGATGCCGCAGACATATCCACAAACCGGGAAGAAGGGGTTTTTTTCGTACAGGTAATCGCCGATCTGGACAATGCCGTCCGTGGCCAGCGCCGGATCTTCCGGAAGCAAAGAGATAAGAACGTTGGTTCTCTGGATATCCTCGTTAATGGGGCATCGCGCCTGGCAAGGGGGAAGAAACTGTTTGACGGCCGGTTCGACCCTCGCCCATCCGGTATTGACCGTTTTCCACATGCGTGTTCCTCCTCGGCTAAAGATTTTATGAGCCTTCTGGATGCCGATTCATGCTTAACAGGTGGATTAAATACGGTCAAGAACATTTTCAATGGAATCCGTCATGCCTCGAACGCCGGAATCGCTATAATTCATCAGTGAAACAAGGGCGGGTTGAAAAAGCATCTTCCCCGATGTCCTTTTTCATACATGTTGACAAATGCGATAAAGCATGATTATGAACTCCACTATCCGGATAAAGTTTCGCCAAGAAAATACTACTGAATAAATACCCGGTCAAAAATATGATAAACTCGCAGTAAGCCGATTTCCGGACGTCTTCGTAAAATATACAGCGCGTTGGTGACGTGTTCCCGCAAGGAGGTTTCTCATGACAGCATCGAAGTCCAAAAACAAAAAACAAAAAATCACGTTTACCCTGGAAGCCGCGGATGCGCTTCAGGTAGCGGTTACCGGAGATTTCAACAACTGGAATGTTACCTCTCATCTGCTCAAAAAAAACAAGAAAGGTGTTTGGGAAAAAAGTCTCATGCTGAATGCCGGCCGTTATGAATACAAATTCATGGTGGATGGTAACTGGCAGATAGATCCTCAGAACAGTCAGATCTGCCGTAACAGTTTCGGCACCGCCAACAATGTCCTGACGGTAACCGCTTCATGACCGTATCGGCTCGCCTGCAGCAGACGCCATGTCCTGGGGCGCATATGGTTCTGCATCGGGGGGATATTCAAACATTTTCCCTGTCGCTGGACGCTCCGCTGAAAGGAACGGCCTGGATTCGCACCAATATCGGCCATCTTGCTGTCAGCCGCAGGGAAATTATCGCGGCTGTCGAGCGGAAGACGCCGGTGCTGGGAGAGGACTGGTTTGACATTCCCATGCGCCGGATTCACGACCGGTTATTCCAGATCAGTCTGCCGTTGACTGAAGTCGGTCATGCAGAAGCCAAATGTTTTTTCCTCGAGCAAGGCGCGTCGGACCCCGAATGGCCGGAGGGCACCAATACCGTATTAAATGTCAGTGCTGCGAATACCTGCTGCGCCAATACCGTCTATAACGCGTTCGTACGGCAATTCGGTCCCAACAAGGCTGGAAAAGCAGCACCGACGCCGGATGAAGCCGATTGCGCACGTAAGCTCGATAACGCCGGATACACCGTCATCCCTCAATCCGGAACATTCCGGGATTTGATTCCAGAACTGGATTTTATCATCCGGACACTGGGATGCCGGTTCCTGCATCTGCTGCCGATTCACCCGACCCCGACCACGTACGCCCGTATGGGACGATTCGGGAGCCCCTATGCAGCCTTAAGTTTCACCAGCGTCGATCCGGGTCTGGCGCAGTTTGATCCCAAAGCCACGCCGCTGGAGCAGTTTATCGAGCTGGTGGATGCGGTTCACGCTCGAAATGCCAAAATCATCATCGACATTGCTCCCAATCATACCGGATGGGCGGCTATCCTTCATGACACCCATCCGGAGTGGCTGGTGCGTGATACGGATGGCCGTATCGAAGTTCCCGGCGCATGGGGGGTTCAGTGGGAAGATCTGACGCGGCTGGATTATACCCATACCGATCTCTGGACCTATATGGCGGATGTCTTTCTGACCTGGTGCCGCAGAGGGGTGGACGGCTTCAGGTGCGACGCCGGCTACATGATTCCAGTGCAGGCATGGCGGTATATGGTAGCCCTTGTTCGTAACCAGTATCCAGACACCGTTTTCTTTCTGGAAGGGCTGGGCGGAAAAATATCCGTGATGCGCGATATCCTGAACAAGGCCGGTTTTGACTGGGCTTATTCTGAACTTTTTCAGAATTATGACCGCAGTCAGATCGAGAGCTATCTGCCTGGCGCCGACGCGATTTCCCGCGAAGACGGTCTTCTGGTGCACTTTGCAGAAACGCACGACAACAGCCGGCTTGCCGCCCGCTCCATTCCGTTTGCCAAAATGCGGACAGCACTGTGCGCGCTGTTTTCACAGCAAGGCGGTTTTGGCTTCGCCAATGGGGTCGAGTGGCTGGCTACGGAAAAAATTGATGTTCATGCGTCACCTTCTCTGAACTGGGGCGCAGATCATCATCAGATCGAGGCCATCCGGCGTCTGACCACGCTGCTTAAAATTCATCCGGCGTTTCACGATCATGTCCGCATTCAAATGATTCAGACAGGTTCCGGAAACCATGCGGTATTGTTGCGATTTCACGAGCCTAGCCAAAAAAGACTAGTGGTGGTGGTTAATCTGGATGATGCGCATTCCGTTACAGCCCGCTGGACGCCGCAATATGCGCAAACAGACGTATGGGACCTGCTGACTGGCGCTCCTGTCAGACTTTCCGAATCCGGTGATGTTCATTTCCTTGAACTGAATCCAGGCCAGGTGCTATGCTTGACGGATGATATCGCGGATATTCACCACCTTCAGGAAGCGCTCACAGCCGCTTTTATTTCCCCCGACCGGGTAAAGCGCCAGCAGTTGCAGGCAAAAATTCTGGATATCTGGCAGATTTTTCACCCGCGTCAGGATGCAGGAAATCTGAATATAGATGAGGCCATCGCCCTTCTGCTCTCAGACCCTGTCGCCTGTTGTCAGTCATTGAATCCGGAAAAGAGCGCTGTTCATGTGGTGCGCTGGACATGGCCACAGGATATCCGCCGGCATGTTATGATACCACCGGGTCACTTTTTATTGATCTGCTCTTCCGCGCCGCTTCATGCCGATATTATCAGTCAGAATCAAACATTGTATCACGAGCAGAGTTTCGAAGGTGAACACGGCGGGCACTTTACGCTGTTTGCCCCGCTGTCCGTTCCGGATGTTTCATATGCCTGCCAGTTAAAGCTGTCAGTATATCTGCCGGATCGTTGTGCGCATGAGACAGCTCCCCTGCGGATTCTGTCTCAACCCGAACCAGCGCCATATCTGCTCAACTATTTCTCCCGCCTTGCAGATAATGATATTCCTTCGCTGTTTTTGTCCACCAATGACAGGGGCGCCATGCTTCGGGCGCCGATTGCGTGGGGCCATTTAACCAGCCGCTATGATGCGCTTCTGGCAGCCAACCTGGATCCGTCCATTCCGGAAAACCGTTGGATCATGCTGACCCGTATTCGAGCCTGGAGCGTTTATCAGGGCTATTCCACGGAAATCTGCATGGACTGTTTCGATGCCTTTGTTTTGACCGACCGGTGGGGATTCTGGCGATTCCAGGCTTCTACAGGTCAGGGAGAACATGTGCTGCTGATCGCAGGGATCATGCTGGATTCTCAGGAAAACAGAATCCGGATGATCTGGTTCCGCCACCCCTCAGGACGCGGGCTCTCCACGCTTCCGGATGACAAGCCCATTCAATTGATTTTTCGCCCGGACATCGAAAATCGGTGCTTTCACGATACCACCAAGGCATATCTGGGACCCGAAGCGCTTTTCAGAAACAGCATTACCGCCCGGCCAGACGGATTCGTATTTCATCCGGACGCCTCTCATCGCCTGCATGTCCGGATGCCCATGGGGCAATATCATCCTGAACCGGAATGGCAATATATGGTGTACCGTTCTTTTGAAGCTGAACGGGGGCTCGATCCGGATTCCGATCTGTTCAGTCCCGGCTACATCTCCATATCTCTGAATGGCGGTGGCCATGCGGAACTGACGGCTGAGGTCACATCCTCCGGTGACGCGCCTATAGAGGCGTCTCCGTCCAATATTTCTGTTTCTGATATCGAGGGCCTTTTCGCTGCACCTGTCCGGTTATCTTTTGCGGATCAGCTCAAAGGCGCTCTATCAGCCTATATTGTCCGTCGCGGCGATCTCAAATCCGTAATCGCCGGATATCCGTGGTTTCTGGACTGGGGCCGTGATGCACTGATTGTGGCGCGGGGGATGGCGGCAGCCGGTCTTCACCAGGAAACCCGGGATGTGCTGATTCAGTTCGGCAGGTTTGAACATCAGGGAACGCTTCCCAACATGATCTGCGGCAATGACGCCGGCAACAGAGATACCACAGATGCGCCTCTGTGGTTTTTTATCGCATGCCACGATCTGATGCTGGCCGAAGGTAATTTCAACTTTTTAGATGCACCTTGCGGCAATAGAACCCTTCGCGAGATTCTGGTGTCGATCGGGCAGTCGTATGTGTCGGGAACCCTCAACGGGATTCGGGTGGATCCGGACTCCGGGCTTGTCTTCAGCCCTGCCCATTATAGCTGGATGGATACCAACCACCCGGCGGGGACTCCGCGGGAAGGGTATCCCATCGAAATACAGGCGCTCTGGTTTGCCGCGCTTTCGCTGTTATTCCGTCATGACGCCCCCAAAAAACGGGCGGCATGGCAGAAACTGGCCGAGAAAGTCCGGCGGTCGGTGATGGATCTTTTTCTACTTCAAAAAGAAGGCTTTTTTTCAGACTGTCTGTATGCTTCACCGGGAACTTCAGCCGTGAAGGCTGAAAAGGATGATGCGCTAAGACCCAATCAACTCCTGGCCATCACTTTGGGACTTGTTAACGACAGCGCGGTCTGCCGGAAAATTCTCGACGCCTGTGCGGAGCTGCTGATCCCTGGCGCCATCCGGAGTCTTGCAGACCGGCCTGTCAAACGGCCTCTCGAAATACGGCGTAATGGGCAGCTCATCAATGACCCGTATCATCCCTATCAGGGTCGTTATACCGGAGATGAAGATACCCGGCGAAAACCCGCCTATCATAACGGCACCGCCTGGACATGGCTTTTCCCATCCTATGGCGAAGCCTGGCTTAAGGTGTATGGCAGCCAGGAAAAAGCCATCGTCCGCTCCTGGCTGTTCAGCGGTTTGCCGTGGATACACTCCGGATGTCTGGGCCATGTTCCGGAAATCCTGGACGGAAATTATCCCCATACGCCCAGAGGTTGCGATGCGCAGGCATGGGGCGTCAGCGAGCTGTTAAGGGTGTGGCTGATGACTTCTTTGTAGAGCCATCGTTCTCGCCGATGTCTATAATTTCTGACGGAGTGCTGCAGACAGATTTTTCAACAGATTCAGAACGCGTTCCGCGAGCGCCTCCGTCAATACTCCGCCCGCCCCGCAACTAGGTGTAATTAATGCCCGGCGTAACAGGAAGCTGCGATCAAAGCCTTTCTGAACAAGCTGGGCTATGCCATCTTCAAATCGCTGCAAAAGCGACGGTACGGTTTCCGATGCCGCCGCATCCTTATCCAGGGTAGGCACAATGCCCCATCCCAGAGAACCGCCGCGATCGAAAAATTTTCTCAGCTCCGCAGGATACAGCGTGATGGCCTGAAGATGATCATAGGCGTCAAAATCCAGGACATCCAGATTGGTCTCCATGAGAAGTGACCAGTCGGTGTTCTCTTCACAGTGAACACCGGAGAGTCCGCCTTTTTCATGAATTGCAGCCACGACGGCATTAATATCGCCAATCACATCTTCCCGGCTGATCGTCAGAAAAGTCTGTTTGCCAAAACCCAGCAGTGATGGTTCATCAATAAAAACCATCACCGGCAGGCCAAAGCGCTTCAGTTGAACAATCTGCCAGGCCGCCTTCATGGCGACATGCTTGATAATGACATCGCGAAGCTGATCATCATAGTAGGCGCATCGTCCATTCTGGTCCGTCAGATTGGTTCCCAGGGTGAAGGGGCCCGTAACCTGACCTTTCAGCATGACCACCGCATTGGATGATATCAGCTTTGGGACTTGCAACATCAATTCAGAAAAACCCGCCGCAAAATGCTTTGAAATCGCGAAGCGCTTCCATGCCTCAAGATTGTTATTTTCAGTTGCCGCAAGATAGCATTCATAAAACTCCGTCAGCTGTTCCACAAAATCCGGCAATGCAGTGGAAAAGGAAATTCGGTCGGTCTCCTGAACCAGGCCGGGCAATCCTTCCGTAAACTGCATCATCATGTTTTCATGAAAATCCCGCTTGGGAAATTGTACCCATGAAGGAATCTCGGGGGTACTTTCGAGCATCAGACGGGTTGCACGCGCCACATCGGTATGAGGCAGGCTGCCAATGGTGGTTGCAAGACAGCAGGGTTCAAAAATCTTCTTTGAGGGGAGGGCGCACATGGCTCAATATTCCTATTCGTATCGAAATGTACAGATCATAATTTGAAAAAACGGACAATATGTTATGAAGTCGCCAAAGTTGTCGGGAATGTTTATGTTTCCGGTTTATGATTCTCGATATATCGAAGCAGGTGAAGATAACGCTCCATTTTGATGGAGGGTATGGACTGCATCCCGGAAGCAAAGTATCTTACCTTGCCGCTGCCGTGGTGAATATCGCCTCTTGATAACAGAATATTTTTCAGATTCTGAACGGTTCCGAAGTTGCCGTCAATGATGATGGCGTTTTTAGGAAAAACAGAACGAATATGATTCTCGAAAAACCGGAAATGAGTACAACCCAATACGACCGCGCCGTACTGGGTCAAATCATAGCCTTCCAGACGATCTCTTAAATATGCAGTAATCATATTGTTGTCAAACTGAAAAGCTTCTGCAAAACCGACCAGTTCCTGTAATGGTAAAAAATCGACGGCGTTGTTGATGTCCACCTGGCGCAATAAGCCGGTGAATTTTGATTCGCATAATGTCAGTGGCGTTGCAAACACCATCACCCGCTTATCTGATACAGAGCTTACCGCGGGTTTTACGGCGGGTTCCATTCCAATGATCGGGAAATCATAGATGCGGCGGATATCCTGAATAGCCACGCTGGTGGCCGTGTTGCAGGCAACAACCAGGGCTTCGATACCCTCCATTGCCAAAAGATGGACTGCGTCAAATATACAGTTTCGGACATGCTCCCGGGATTTATCGCCATAGGGAACATTGGCAAAATCTGCGTAATAGATATAATCTTCGCAGGGCATTTGCTTGAGCGCTTCATACAGAACGCTCATCCCCCCGATTCCTGAATCAAAAACACCTATCTGCATTCGTATCTCACAGAGACATTTCACAAAAATTCTGGCGTGTATTTTCCCAGCCGGCTGCTATTGTACGACGAGAACAAACAAAGTCAAGATGTTCGATTTTTATAAAGATTCGTATACGACGTTGATGGTCTTGTATGAAGCCGTCAGTGTTGAACATCTTGACTTTCATGTCCAGAGCGTTAGATTCAATTTAAATGGGTATTTTAATTTGTGTCGAACAGAAGTTTCCGTCAAGGTGTAAAACCTGACGACTTCGTAAAAAGTTCGCAGGCAAGGCGCGCAAATCCTGAGGAATGAAGCGTACTTGTGGTACGCTGCAATGACGAAGGATGCGGCGCAACGCAGCATGCGAACTTTTTACGAAGTCGTCAAACCTTGTCTGACAGAAAGTGAGGTGAGCGGTTATGAAATTTCTGATGGTTACTTTGGGATATAAATTGAGATTGCAAATGGTTCAGAAATCATGATATCTTAATCCATAAATTGTCTCTTAAAATTGAATGCCCATCGTATAATACAGCGCGTTGTTTCAGACAGTTTCCCACAAGCAACTTCCTTTTCCACATATCTTAAGGAGGATATCATGAAAAAGAAAGCACTGATGCAGTTTCCCCATCCGTTTTTTTCGGAACGACCTGGATGGAAATGGTTTATTCTCATTAATGTACTTATCGGCGCTACTATGTCGGCCCTGGATGTGAGTATTGTCAATGTAGCCATGCCAACGCTGAAAACCGACTTCAATACCAGCATGGCTGTTATCGAATGGGTAGCCATGTCCTACATGCTGACACTGACCGTATTCCTTCCTTTTTTCGGAAGGCTCGCAGATATGCTGGGCAGATCCAAGCTCTATAACATGGGGTTTGTCATCTTCACCGTTGGTTCCCTGTTTTGCGGCATGGCTACATCCGCTGCCTATATCATTGCCGCTCGTGTTGTTCAGGCGGTTGGTGCGGGGCTGCTGCAAGCCAATTCCGTGGCGTTGATCACCCAGGCATTTCCAGCTAATGAACGAGGTAAGGCTATCGGCATTCAGGGGGCGGTACAGGCAATTGCCATGGCTGTGGGTCCTTTTGTGGGGGGAATTCTGATTTCAAGTGTCGGGTGGCGTTCGGTGTTCTACATCAATATTCCCATCGGCATAATTGGCACCTTCGCCGGATTGTTGATCCTTCCGCCCAATGTGAAAACAGCCATAAAAGAAAAAATTGACTATCTCGGAACGGCATTTTTTGCATCAGGGCTGGCATTTCTCGTGCTGGTGTTCAACGAGGGCGTTAAACTGGGATGGGAATCTCCCACCATTTTGATCTATGGTGCCCTGTCCGTAATTTTGATCAGCCTGTTTGTGATTACCGAGTTGCATGTCAAAAACCCGCTGATTGATTTGAACCTCTTTAAAAACGTTACATTTCTGATCGGAAATGTGACCGGCATGATGTCCTATTATGTGCTGTTCGCCGTGCTGTTTCTCATGCCCTTTTATTGTGAGAAAGTACTCGATTTCAGTCCTGCGCTGACAGGCAGCCTGCTGACACCAATTCCACTGGCGATGGCTGTTGTTGCACCATTTGCCGGTTATATTTCAGACAAATACCGCTCCGGAACCAAACTCATGACGGCTGGCGGCATGCTGGTGTCTGCTTTTGCCTGCTTCGCGCTGTTATTTCTCGGAAGCCACGCTCATATTATTGTGCTGGTAGGTGAACTGGTGCTTCTAGGGGTTGGTATGGGAATGTTCACACCTCCCAATAACAGCGCCATTATGGGATCCGCACCTCGTGAAAAACTTGGACTGGCGGGAGGCATCCTGAACATGATGCGATCTCTGGGATTGATATTTGGTGTTGACATCTCAGGTGTTATTTTTACGACACTGGAGCACAGATACCTGGCGAGACACGGATATCATCATGTGCTGCATGTTTTTCAGAATGGACACATCCCGCTGACGATGAAAGATCACGCGTTCCTGCGGGGTTTTGTCATTGTGGCCGCTATTCTCATGGTCATGAATCTGCTGGCTTCTTTGCTTTCAACGATCAATGAAGTTAAAGAGATAGATGCAGAAGCGGCTGCGGCTGCAAAGGAATTTGAGGCTGCCGTATGATCCACCATACAGAGACTTCCTCAATGACCTTCGAATATTAAGAAAAATTATCAGGGCTTCGGATTCCGGCTGTTTGCGATATCAAAAATCCAAGCCCTGAAATACCGGCTGAATATTTGCGCTGCCAGTGAGATTGCATATCCTCCTGGCGAGATAAAAATGCGCTATCCCTCAAAAAAATCAAACGTATGCCTATTATCACAATATCAAGAGGCTCTTACAGCCACGGAAAGAAAGTCGCCGAAAGTGTCGCCGGCAAACTGGGGTATGAGTGTGTTTCCCGGGAAGCCATTTTAGAGTCTTCGCATCAGTTTATCACCCCGGCGATGGAATCGTTTAAAGCTGCCCATAACAGCCATTCTTCGACGGATACTTACGCTTACGCAAAAGAAAAATACCGTGCATATGTCCGGAAAATGCTCATAGAGTGTTTTCATAAGGATAATGTCGTCTATCACGGTTTCGAAGGGCAGTTTTTTGTTCAGGAAATTTCTCATGTCTTGAAAGTCCGGGTTATCGCCGATATGGACATTCGGGTTGCAGAAGAAATGAGCAGGAAAGGCATTACTGCTTTGCAGGCACGAAAGAGCCTGGAAAAAGATGATGCGGCGCATCATCGCTGGAGTCATTACATCTACGGCCGCGATAATGCTGATCCGAGTTTATACGACATGGTCATTCCGCTTCATGCAATGGATGTGGATGATGCGGCGGAAATTATTTGCAGAGCTGTGAAACGACCTTGTTTTCAACCGACATCCACATCTCAAAATGCCATGCGAATGCTCTGGCTGGCGGCTCGCGTACAAGTGTCCCTGATGGAAGATATTCCGTTTGTTAAGGTTGATGTTGAAAATAAAGAGCTTGTTATCACAATCAAGGGCAACTGGACAGACGGAAAGAAAATGATGACCAGAATCAGCCAGATGATGAATGAAGAAAAAGAATCCGTTGGTATCAAGGTTCGGCTGATAGGTCATTGATTGGTGTGAAAGAAATTCCCGTCAGGGTTCCGGGTTCTCGAAACGGCTGACGGGAAAGCACTGGGGTAGGCCATATTTAAATATCTTATGGGAACCTTACGGGAAAAGTCGCCCGTCACTCCATTTAACACGTGGGATTGTTTTGATATGAACCCATTTTGCCCCCGGAATAGTAGAAACAATCTTTTTCATCTCATCTTCCAGATCCGTTTCTTCCGTCAGAGGCGCTCTCGATTCCACATACACATGTCCATCCTCAGCCCGCACATTAACATCCAGATCAATATGTACGAGCGCCGCCTTGGCTTCAGCGGCAAGCGTCAAGTTGTCCATTATTTTTTGTGACTCAAAGGTGGTCTTGAAGCGATTCAGTCTGACAGCCCCGCAAATGATATCAACTGCATCATCTACGGTAATATCCCGGATGTGAATAATGAGATCGTAAAGAGTGACATCTGAGGTATCGATACCGTACAGATTAAAACTCCATTTTCGGCGCTCCTCGTCGTCATTTTTCAAAACGCGCAACGCTTCTTCTTTAGATACTTTTTCACGCGCCATCTCAAGCCGTACACGATCATCCATATCGGCAATGATCCTGATTTTCAGCGCATGGCTTACTCCCTTAACAAAAAAATGACCTGCCAGGCCATGATAAACGATGTTATCTTTTTGTAGATGTTTCAGCAGAGCTGCCTGGAAGTAGGCGATGTATTTTTCCTTTCCATGAGTAAATTTTTCCAAAATAGATGGAGAGTCATGAATCGCCCGAATAAGTTTGAATTCAGGGGTATTGAATTCCTTGGATGTCTCGATAATCACATCACGGGCAACGCACTGATACCCCAGCCTTTCTGCGACTTTCTGTGCTACATCCTTTCCCTTGCTGTATGATCCTCTTGAAATGGTAATGATGGACATAACATACTCCTCTTGAGTGTCCGATAATTTTACTGAAAATTCTGTTTATTACTTTTCTGAAAATACAGACTTCCTGCCAGTTCCCTGTGAACTGTCATCAATTGCGAATTCCCTTCTCCAGTGGGGGAAGAGACCGGAGCGATGGGGGTAACATACGAAATCGTCAAGAGACAATATCTTCCAGATGTTGATAGAATGTCTCAATAAAATGATGTAAAATTTTGGCGGTGACTCCCCATATCGTTACATCCTGATAGGGATATCGAAGTGTGAAAACATCCGGCAGCCAGCCGTGATATCCTTGTTGTATATGAATATCCACCAGCATTTTTAAAGGGATAATGATCGTTCTTGAAATTTCCTCTGCATTGTGACGGATTTTGCCATTTCCATCCCATATTCCCAAAAAAGCCTGTATATCTTTGTTATTGATGGTCTGGAAGTGCCCGAGTGTTCCTACATAAGTTATCTGATTCCGCGTAATATTCAGCTCTTCGTGTAATTCTCGAAACCCCGCGTCCAGCGCGCTGGCATCATCACGATCAATATGACCACCCGGAAACGCCATCTGGTTACGCCAGGGATAGCCTTCCGTATCCGCTTTCTGAATTGTCAGAATCGAGAGTTGCGGTGCATGGTACAGCAGCATAAAAACACTGGTAAGCTGGCAGATGTTGTTGGGCAGCTTTTCCGGGTGCTGCGTCATATCCAGAATATGCTTCAAACGAGTTGCATCTAAGTTTTGAACGGTCACCGGTTGCGTCTTTCTTTAAACCTCAGTGTCAAAATATTTTGCCATCAGCATTTGGATAGGCCGTATCACTTTTGTGCCTTTGTAAAATCATCAAATGACATTTTCTTGTAACTGTCGCTCTGGATGTATTTCAATATCGTCAGCAGATTGGTTGCTGGAATATATCCCGGCTGGCTTCCTATCTGATGGCCGTCCTCAGAAAAAAACCAGGTAGAGGGAAGCCCGCGTACCTGATAGCGGGAAGCGATTTTGTTATCCTTGTCATAATTCACTTTGATAGGGATAAAATTTTTATTCAAAAAAGATATGATTTGCGGATTGGTAAAGGTTTCCTTCTCCATTTTGGTACAATAGCCGCACCAGTCTGCAAAGAAAGTAAGAAGAACTTTTTTTTGCTCGCTTTTTCCCAGAGACATCCCCTCATTATAAGAATACCATTTGATGGTTTCAACGGCATATCCGGATGAGGGATAAATTGTCATCACGGCAACGATGCAGAGTATCAGCCATATGAACTTTGCTTTCATAATGATTTTCCTTAAAAGACTAAAATATGTGGGGGTAATGGCCTCGTACGCAGATATTTTACGGTATAAACACCATGCGGTTTAATATCAGGGATATTCCGACGAGTATCAACAGGATTCCTGCAACCCGGTTAAAGTATCTCACCGCTCTGGCGGCTTTCTTCATAATGGCCAGCATCATATTAATAAAAACAGACATTATTATAAACGGAATAGCCAGTCCTGCAGAATATACGCTTAGCAGAACAATACCTTCATGAACGGTTTCACGGCTTCCGGCCACAATCAGGATTGAACCGAGGAGCGGGCCGATACAGGGGCTCCATCCTGCAGCAAACGCCATACCGACCAAAAACGTTCCGAGAAAATGAAGCGGTTTCTGATCGAGATGTATCCGTCTTTCAAATTCCAGAGCGCTGAAGCGCAGCCATCCGGTCAGATGTATCCCCAGCAGCAGAATCAGAACGCCGCCAATAATCCGGATGCTGTTGCTGTGGACCTGAATGAAGCTTCCGACATACGAGGCGGATGCGCCCATCAAAATAAAGACAACGGAAAACCCCATTACATAGGCAATGGTGGAAAGAATGACTTTCTTCCGGATATCGCTGTCGCATCCTGTCAGTTCATCCAGTGTAAACCCACTGATGAAGGTAAAGTATGCGGGAATAAGCGGTAAAATACAAGGAGAAAAAAAAGACAGAAGCCCGGCGATAAAAGCAGCCGGGTATGTGACGGTTTCCGTAAACATGGGGTTTCCTGATAAAGGGTTTCATTCTGTGCGTTACAACAGCGCTTCTTGTGTTCTGATTAAGAGATTGTCATCGTCATTTGGTTACATCAGCGGGCGCCGATTTCCCGAGATTTTTCGGCTGCTGCTGCAATGGCTTCAACGATAGCCTGCTGGACATGGCGGGTCTCAAGCACCTTGATAGCGGCTTCTGTGGTGCCGCCCGGTGTGGTGACCAGCCGGCGCAGGTGTTGCGGAGAATCTCCCTTTTCTTCCAGAAGCTTCACGGCGCCCTTGATCGTGGTAACCACCAGTTGGGAAGCATCCTCCGCTGAAAGCCCCGCGCGTACCCCGGCTTCGATCATCGATTCGATATAATAAAAAACATAGGCCGGGCCGGATCCGGATATTGCTGTGACCGCATCCAGGTCGGCTTCTTTAAATTCGATGACATTTCCCATCGCTTTCAGGATGGTTTTGGCAATGGCCAGATCATTGGCAGTGGTGTGCGAGTTGGGGCTCATGCCGGACATGCCTGCCATGACCAGCGAAGGAGTGTTGGGCATCACCCGGATGATGGGAAGCTGACTGCGGGCCGTACTGTCCAGAGATTCGTACAGGAAGTTTTCAAGTTTGGAAATAGTCACACCTGCGGCGATGGATATCACCAGTTTTCGTTGGACAATCCGATAGTTTTTGTCACCTGCGATGAGCTGTAGAATGTTTCCGACAATGTGAGGTTTGACAGCCAGGATGATCACGTCGCTCTGGGAAAAAAGCGCTGTACAGTCTTCTGTTACGTGGATGCCATAGCCGCGTTTAAGCGTATCGAGGCGATCCATATTGGTGTCACAGGCGGTAATGCTGGATGCATTGAATGTTCCGGAACTGATTAGAGCGCCGATCATGGCTTCGCCCATGGTGCCGGCCCCGATAAAACCGATGGCTTTATGAATATCTTTCATAAGATTCCTTTCT
Organism: Desulfobacteraceae bacterium RAAP-1; assembly: GCA_001443525.1. Taxonomy (GTDB): domain Bacteria; phylum Desulfobacterota; class Desulfobacteria; order Desulfobacterales; family Desulfatirhabdiaceae; genus RAAP-1. The sequence goes on from LKPX01000007.1 coordinate 32,144, forward strand.
GCTGATGTTGGAATAAGATGCATTTGATCGCTTGCCGATCCGGTCAAGATTCGGCTTTCGAGATAATGATTTTAGGAAGACAGCAGGGCAGGGATAGTACATATTTTCTTGCATTCCCGACCGACAACGCAGCTCCGATTTTTATCTTGAAAGCGCTGTTTTCTGAATTCTGTTATTATGATATAGCATACTGCATACAAAATGTTAATCTTATACCGCATGTTGAAAAGGGTTCGGCGGAAAAGAGAACGCTGGATATATCAGGAGGTGACATGACCGGTTTCTGGGTGCAGGATGTGGAATTATCCCCACCGTCATTGAAGGACAACACCGCGGATGCGGACAGGTTGGTGCAGGCATTGAAATCCCGCCTGGGCGGTGACGCCGTCGCAGTGGAGCTGGAGGTGCTGCGACAATTGCCGGAGGTGCTGAGAAGCGCCGATTATCATGTCCGGTGTGTTCTTTATGACGATCAGGGAAGACGGGGTATTTCCGCAGTCGTTCCTGCAGATGACAGCCGCGCCATTCTGGGGCTGGCGGTAGATCTCGGGACCACCCGTGTGGTGATTCGCTTACTGGATATGACTGATGGCAAGGCGCTGGGGGAAACATCGTTTGATAACCCTCAAATTGCCATTGGCCCCGATATTTTGACGCGGATCCATTACGCCGATACACCTGAAGGGTTTGAGCATTTGAACCGGGTGATCACAAATGAACTGAGTAATCATGCGGAGGCCCTGTGTGTGTCTGTGGGGCGTTCCGCCTCCGATATTTATATGGCGGCGGTCGCCGGCAACACCGCAATGACCCATCTGTTTCTAAAACTGAATCCCCGATGGATTATCCGGGAACCGTACATTCCGGTGGTCAATCGTATCGGAATGTTTCAGGCGGGTACGCTCGGTATCCGCTTTCATCCCAGCGCCAGGGTGTTCGTGTTTCCCAATATCGGCAGCTACTTTGGCGGAGATCTGATTGCAGGCATTCTGTACGCCGGATTACATCGCCGGGAAGAAACCTCTATTCTGGTGGATGTCGGCACCAATGCCGAAGTGGTTCTCGGAAACAAAGACTGGATGATCGCCTGCGCCGGAGCCGCCGGTCCGGCGCTGGAGGGGGGAGCCGCCCGGATGGGAATGATGGCAGGGCCTGGGGTAATCGATCGGGTAACCATTCACCCGGAAACCCTTCAATGGGAGATTCACACGATTGAAAATCTTCCGCCCGTAGGCATTTGCGGCTCCGGGCTTATCGATCTGGCTGCGCAGCTTTTCATGCACGGCATGCTGGATGTTCGGGGAAAGCTGGCGCCGGACAGGTGCGCAGAACGCATCCGGACGAAAGACGGACTCCAGCATCTGGTGGTGGTAAATTGCCGGATATCGGGAACCGGAGAGGAACTGACCATTTCCCAGGCGGATATTGACAGCTTGATCCGATCCAAGGCAGCCATGTACACCATTCTGGAAACGCTTACCGCATCCGTGGGGATAACGCTTCGTGAACTGACCCGGTTTTATGTGGCGGGCACTTTCGGCGCTTTTATCAACCCGGTGTCGGCCATTACCATCGGCATGATTCCGGATCTGAAACTGGAGTGTTATCAAACAATAGGAAACAGCAGCCTGGAAGGTGCTGCCCGTTTGATTCAGGATTCACAGTGTATAGCGGAAATCGATCATATTCGCGACAGCATTACTTACATGGAGCTGAATGTGAATCAGGAGTTCATGAACCGGTTCAGCGCAGCAAAATTTCTGCCTCACACTGAACCGGCGCTGTTTCCGTCCGTGCGGCCATACAGGACGTCATAATGCCCATATGGATATGGGGGCTGTTTTCACGTTTCAGCCGAATGCGGCTGCAAGGAGACACCGCGGAGTGATTCACATCTTTTCAATCCACGGTATTTTGGATTTCCCGGACAGCCTGCTCCAGATTTTTCAGGGAATTTACGGTATATATCTTACATGGGTAGTCTTTCGGCAGAATTTGTTTCATGAGTCCCGTCAGCACTTTTCCCGGTCCTACCTCTACGATGGCTTCGATCTGTCGCGTCATGAGAGATTGCATGGAGGGGTACCAGCGAACCGGGCTGCAAAGCTGACGGGCCATGATGGCGCGAATGGCGTCTGGTTCGGATACTGTTTCACCGGTGACGTTCATGAGAATGTCGCATTTCGGGGTGCTGAAGGCGGTATCGGACAGGAAATTCTCGAATTCCTGCTGCGCACCTTCAATAAGCCGGCTGTGCCAGGCGCCGCTGACTTTAAGGGGAATCGACCGGGCGCCTTTCTGAGTCGCCGCTGCGGACACTTTTTCCACGGGCGCCGGTGCGCCGGTGATGACAATCTGTTTTTCCGTGTTGTGATTGGCAATGGCTACAACGCCTTCCGGCTGAACCGACGCAACGATTTCCTGAAGGGCTTCGATGGGAAGCCCCACAATGGCGTGCATGGCGCCTTTATTTTTTTCTGCTTCCCGATGCATGAGTGCGCCACGCCGGTACACCAGCTTCAGGGTGTCTTCCGCCGAAATAACGCCTGCTGCGCAAAGTGCGCTGTATTCTCCCAGGCTGTGCCCTGCTGTCAGGCTGGGGAAAATGCCTTCACGGTTCAGCAAAGACAGATACGCCAGGTTGACGGCCGTAACCGCCGGTTGCAGATTGACAGTCTGTGTCAGTTTGTCCATCGGTCCTTTGAAGCACAATTCCCGTACCGGCATGTCCGTAATGTGTTCAGCGGTTTCAAAAATTTCCCTTGCTTCGGGAAATGCCTGATAAATATCCTCGCCCATACCGACGTTCTGAGAACCCTGGCCGGGAAAAAGAAACACCACGTTTTTCATAATATCTCCTATATCGTCATTCCTGATTGTCATTGTCCAGGTTAAAAAGTTTGCGGGTCCAGTCGATGTGAAGCGATTTGTCTCCGTAACAGCCGTTACGCCTTAAATACACCATAGGGTCATGAAGAATCTTGTTGATCATGGACTGGCTCATCCGCTGGATAGCGCTGCGATCTTCCTCGGAAAGATGCTTGAGCGCATGAAAAGTCTTCTGGTTTTCGGATTCCGCAATCTGTTCCAGTTTGGCGCGCAGCGCTACGATGGTAGGAACGGCGTCCAGACTTTCATACCACTTGCGAAACTGAATGACGGCTTCATCCACAATGCGTTCGCCCTTTACGGCTTCCCGGTGTCTGTCTTCGATATTTTCGTCGATCACATTTTTCAGATCGTCGATATCATAGACGTAGGCATTGCCCATCCGGTTGATGTCCGGATCGATGTCGCGCGGTACGGCGATATCGATAAAAAAAAGCGGCCGGTTCTTGCGAACCCGCATGACGGCTTTTACCGGCTGCGGCGTCAGGATATATCCGGGTGCACCGGTTGAGCTGATGACAATGTCCACGGTCTTAAGATATTCGGGGATTTCCTCGAAACGTATGGCCTGGCCTTTGAAACGACCCGCCAGTTCGACGCCCCGCTCAAATGTCCGATTGGCAACGAAAATGGCTCCGGAGCGGTTTCGTATCAGGTGTTCGACGGCCAGCTCCGCCATTTCACCGGCGCCGATCAAGAGGACTTTTTTAGCTTCCAGCTCGCCGAATATCTTGCGTCCCAGTTCAATGGCTGCATAGCTGATGGATACTGCATGATCGCCAATGCCGGTTTCGCTGCGGACCCGTTTGGCGACGAAAAATGTTTTATGAAGCAGCCGGTTCAAAATGACGCCGGACGTTTTGTTCTGTACGGCGATCAGATAGGCGTCCTTGAGCTGCCCCAGGATCTGGGGTTCTCCGACAACCATGGAATCCAGACTGGACGCCACGCGGAACACATGACGAACCGCATCATTTCCCGTGTGGACATACAGGGCATTTGAAAATTCGGAAACGGGTATTTGTTTAATATCCGAAATCATCTGCTTGGCGGTATCTATGGCGGGAGGACAGTCCGGCGCGGTCATAAGAATTTCCATTCGGTTGCATGTGGAAATCAGCAGTATTTCGGAAATATGCGGCGAACGAACGCCATTATCCAGAGCCGTAGATGCCTGATCCGGTGAAAAAGCGAGACATTCCCGCAATTCCACCGGAGCGGTTTTGTGATTTAATCCGAGAAGTACAATTTCAGGAAGCATAATAAGTCGAGTGAATCACATTCCACTGAAGTTACCAGCGGGTGAACACTTCGTGGTGGCCTTTCATTAGCAGATTGACGCCCAGAAATGTAAAAATAATCACGCAAAATCCAATAATCGCCAGAATGGCGGATTTTCTGCCGCGCCAGCCGACCACCAGACGTTCGTGAATCAAGGCTGCATAAAGCAGCCAGGTGACGCCTGACCAGATTTCCTTAGGATCCCAGCTCAAAAATTTTCCCCAGATCATTTTGGCATAGACAAACCCGGTGGCCAGACCGATGGTCAGCAAGGTAAACCCAGCGACAACGCAGACATAACCGGAAGAATCCAGAAATTCCAAAGATGGCAGTCGCCTATAGAAAAAACGACGTTTTTTTGTTTTGATGGTTTTTTCCTGGATCAGATAAAGAACACCGATGCCGCAGGCCAGCGCAAAAGCCGCCTCGCCACTGAAAACCGCCAGAACATGAAATACCAGCCATATACTGCGAAGGCTGTTCTGGGCCAAAAGCGGTATCCTGGGTAACAGGTCCGAAGCGATCATGGCCATGCCGGCCAGCGGGGCGGCAAATGCGCCCAGCACTTTGAGGTTGAACTGGTGCTGAAACAGGATATAGACCCCCACGATCGCCCATGCGGCTACTGAGAGCGTTTCGTGCAGATCACTGACAGGCATGTGTCCGGCCATCAGAAAATTGTATCCGATAGTGGCGGTATGCCCTAGAAACGCAAGCGCCAGTACGTAACCGCTCAGTCGATGAAGGACATCCTTCTGCAGAAAAAGATATGCGATATATCCTGCGGAGCTTAACAGATACAGGAAAGTGATGCCGATGATCGCGTTTTCCATTAAATTACGCCATGTTACATCTTATAAGGTTGATGTGACGAATTACATGTTTTCATTTTCGAGAACAGATGCCAGAAGCGCGTCAATATGCTGTCTGTCGTTGTCTTTTACATACTCCAGCAGTCCGTGATCCATCAGATGTTCAAAAATACGCCTTTGTGCTTCAGTATCTCCGGCCTGTTGGCGCAGTTTTTTACGGATGCCTCCCAGCAGTTGCAGCAGCTCGGCGTGTTCAGGACCAAACTGAGCCTCGAGCTGTTGGCGTATCCACCTGGCATATGCCGGACTTTTTCCGGATGTGGATACAGTAATCATCAGGTCGCCCCGTTCGATCACCGCTGGAAGCGTAAAATCGCAAAGTTCAGGATGATCTGCAATATTGCAGAGCTTCCCCTGGATCCGGGCATCCTCGTAAATTCGCTGATTTAATTCTGCGTTTTCTGTGGCGGCAAAAATCAGAAACGCGGTGTCGATATCTGAATTTTGATAAGGGCGGCGCTTGAGAACAATTCGCTCTTCTGCAGCCAGACGGGATACAGGGCTGGATACTTCCAGGCTGACAACCGTAACGTCTGCCCCACAGGACAAAAGGACGTTGGTTTTTCTGGCGCCTACCGGGCCGGCGCCTACTACCAGACAGCACCTGTCTCGAATATTCAGGTTTACAGGATAATATTTCATAATCGCATCAGGTCTTCCGCAATCACAAGCGAACCATTATAAGTTTTTCGACATTCTTTTTCAATATCAAAACGATCACATTCCGGATAAAAATGGGTGAGCACCAGACGATGTACCTTGGCATCCGCAGCGATCCGGCCAGCCAGGGAAGGGCATAAATGCCCCTTGACCTTCAAGCTGTCGGGATGTGAACAATCGCAGATCAGGATGTTCGCAGATGCCGCAAGAGCCTTGAGTTTTTTGGAATAATCAGTATCTCCGGAATACACCACAGAATAACCGGATGGGGCGTTGATGCGATAGGATATGCTTTCGGGATTATGAGCTGCGGGTCGGGTATCTACCGTAAAAAGACCGCAGTCGAGGGAATCCGGCTTCAAGATATCCATTTCAACGATGGATAAAAGTTCTGGATTCGGTTTTATCCAGGAGCCGTATGCTTTGCCCAGGCCCTTTAAAAAAGAGGTAAATCCCTTTCCCGCCACCAGGGTCAGCGGAATTTTTCGAAGGTGACTGTCCGGATATTTGGTGGCAAAGAGAAAGGACGCCAGTTCCGATGTGTGATCCGGGTGAAAATGACTGAAGAAAATGTATGAAATATCGAAAATAGAAGTTCCGGCCTCCAGAAGTCTGTGGATGGTTCCGGCGCCGGCATCCATAAGGAGTTTTTGTCCTGAGGTTTCGATAAGTACAGCGCATGAGCTGCGCCGCAGCGATGGAACGCAGGTGCCCGATCCCAGGATCGTTACCTGAATAGTCTTTTCTGTATCCGCCATGTGCAAGAAAGCTTTCTTAATTTTTTCGTTCTACCCGATTGATGATCCAGAAGAGCAGATGATGGTCCGATTTGAGGTCGCTCATGCCTTCAAGACGGGAAAGGGGAATTTCCGCCCGCGCCATGGTTTTGTGTCCGCCGGCGGAGCCATATGCGCCAAAGATTTTCTGAGCCATTTTGCCGGCGTCTTTACGAATGCCATCGTTACGGAAAATAATGACCAGATGTTCGGAACATATTCCGGAGACAATACTCCACGTGACCGATTGAACCCTCATGAAAAAATCAGCCACCAGCACACATACGTCCGGGTTTTTAACCAGGCCGAGATGGGTGTACATCCGATTTCCGTGATTTTTTCTGTTTTGGAGCGCGACAGTGAAATATTTCAGGAAATCGGGAAGAAGTTCAGAACGCTCGATCTTTCTGGCAAGAGGAATATTGGCATGCCGATGAAGGAACTGAAACGCGCGGATGTCTTCAGCAAGGGAAGGGCGATCAAAGTTTGCGGTGTCGTTTTTAATGGCGTGGTACAATCCTGTTGCCAGTTTGGATGAAGGTTTGATACCTGCGGCTCTCAGGTATTCCGTCAAAATGCTGGCAGTTGCGCCGTAATTGGGCCGGATATCCATAAACGCCGCATGGGCGCCAGTGTTCGGATGGTGGTCAATGATCACATGGACAGGGGTGAATCTGGCGAAAGACGGATGATGGGAAGGCTGTGAATCCACGATCACATACCGGTTGAATTGTGTCTCCTGAACCGCATCTGCGTGAATCATGACAACACCTAGAAGTTTGATCATGGCGATGTTGTCCGGCCGTTGAATAACATTGACGTTGGATATGGCAACACCTGCGGTTTTTCGCCAGAGCAGGCGTTTGACGGCCATGGCGCTGGCAATGGCGTCCGGATCGGCATTGATGATAATCAGCACGCGATCGTCATTTGAAAACTGATCATAAAACCGGCGTAGTTTCTCGGAAGCGGACTGTTTCATGGACGTTTCAGCGGTCCCATTCGGCGCAGGGTTTCCGCCATGTCTTCAAGAATCCGGATAAACCTGCCCGGTTCTCCGGCAGCAATCCACGCCAGCTTCAGCCGGTTCTGATCGACACCGAAAGCTTTCATTGTGGGGGTAAGCAGCGCATAGCGTTTTAACACCTGAATGTTTCCTGTTTTATAGTGACACTCTCCCGGGTGACATCCCATGATGATGACGCCGTCCGCGCCTTTCTGAAAGGCGTGCAGCACATGGCAGGAATCCACTCTGCCGGAGCACATCACCCGAATGATTTTTACACCGGCAGGGCATGATTTCTGCGATCTTCCGGCTGCGTCCGCCGCTTCGTATGAACACCAGTTGCACAGAAAGGCGATGATGTCAGGCTGAAAAACGGACATTCATTATTCTCCTGGTGACAAACCGGCTGCAAATCAATTCGGAACGCAGCGATTCCACCGCGGGCTCCAATGAGACCCCGGAGGGCAGGGCGGCGGCCCGTTGGGAACGCATCTATTGAAGCGGGCGCTCCAGTGTTCTCCCGGAGGACAGGGCGGCGGCCCATTGGGAACGCATCTGTTGAAGCGGGCGCTCCAGTGCTCTCCCGGAGGGCAGGCCGGCGGCCCGTTGAGAACACATCTGTTGAGGCGGGCGCTCCAGTGTTCTCCGGGAGGGCAGACCGGCGGCCCGTTGGGAACACAGCCCGCAATATATGGGTCCCAGTGGCTTCCTGGTGGGCAAGGCGGTCTGGCTGAAGCTGTGTGCTGCCCTGGAGCTGTGAGAAGCAAAAACATTGCAATAAGGATTGTCCAGATATACTTTTTCATGAATTGGCACCTCACCAGATAGAAGATTATGGCTGATTATGCCAGGTCTTGGGGAGACTGAATTAAATTATCGATAATATCCATCACAGATATCTCTCACTGTATGGGAAATACAGAAAAAGAATCCGCCACTCGAAACAATAGAACCATATGTTCGTTGTTTTCTCAAGAAATTTATGATGCGAAGCCGTCTGAGATTTAACTTTTTACGAGACTACCCAAAATGAACTGAAGCGGGATATTAAAAAGCTCGATCTTAAAGTCGTGAGCCTTTCTATCAGTCAGCACTCTCAATTTTCTCTGCCCTGAATTCTCATTGACATCCTGAAACATTTTCGTTAACTTCATAAATATTTATAGGTAACGAATCAGCCGATGAAATCTCGAATTTTAAAAATATTTCGATCTGCAAAAGACGTTGTTTCCGGAGAAACGCTCAGCGCCGAGCTGGGAATTTCACGCGTTTCGGTATGGAAACATATTCAGAAACTTCAGGAGTGCGGATATGACATTGATGCCGGCGCAAAAGGATATTGGTTGCGGAATGCTCCGGATATCCCGTATTCCTGGGAATTCCCGGACAGGGAAAACCGCATTCATTATTTCCCTGAAGTATCTTCCACCATGGATATTGCCCGAGATATGGCCCGCAGGGGCGCGCCTCACCTGACGGTGGTGACGGCAGGCAGACAGACCTGCGGCAGAGGCAGACTGCGCCGTGTTTGGCATTCCGATGACGGCGGTTTGTATATTACCGTGATTCTGCGCCCAGATATTCCGCTCCAGTGGTGCTTTCGTGTCAATTTTGCGGCGTCGTTGACGCTGTGCCGGACGCTTCGGAGAGAAACCGGCGTTTCGGCGGCGGTTAAATGGCCGAACGATATTCTGGTCAACGGCAAAAAACTGTCCGGAATGCTGTCCGAAATGGAAGCTGAAGCCGGAATGGTGTCTTTTATTACCGTGGGTATCGGCATCAATGTCAATAACGATCCAACGTTTCTGGAACCCGCCGCCTGTTCGCTGAAACAGTTGACAGGAACGTCCGTATCGCGCAAGGCGCTGCTGGCCGCTTATTTGAATGAACTGGAAGATTATTTACGCCACGCCGATTTTGAAAGCACCATTGATGACTGGAAAACGCTGAATTGCACCCTCGGAAAACAGGTTCGGGTTGTTTCGATGCAGGAAACATCGTCAGGTTGTGCGGTGGATGTGGATCCGGGCGGCGCGCTGATACTGAAACTATCGGATGGCTCTCTGAAAAAAATTTTGTATGGAGATTGCATGAACGATGAAAAGGCGTAAAGTGATATTATGAAATCCACCAGCCAGATTCGAATGATGGCGTATGCATCGCTGTTTGCGGCGCTGATTGCAGCCGGGGCTTTTTTGGCGATTCCTATCGGTGTCGTTCCCATTGTGTTGCAAAATCTCTTTGTGTTTCTGGCAGGGCTTCTGCTGGGAAAACGCTGGGGGCTGTGGAGTGTGGCCATCTATCTGCTGACAGGCGCTGTGGGATTGCCGGTCTTTGCCGGCGGGGCGGGCGGCATTGCCAGATTTGCCGGCCCGACCGGCGGGTATCTTCTGGGGTATCTGCCAGCGGTCTGGCTCATCGGATGGATTAGCGAAAACACGCGGAAGACGCCTTCTTTTCAAGTGGCGGCCATGATTGCAGGTTCCCTGGTCGTCTATGCCTGCGGGGTTTCCTGGCTCAAGACTGTCACGCACATGAGCTGGCATAAAGCGATAGTCGCCGGATGTTATCCGTTTATTCCCGGAGATGCGCTCAAGATTGCCGCCGCCATTCCGATTGCCAGGGCATTGAAGGGAATTGTGCGGAAGTGATCGAAATTCGCTCTCTGAGTCATCGTTTCCCCGATGGAACCCAAGGGCTTGAGGATATTTCACTGACCATCCGGTCGGGAGAATTCGTTGTGATTGCCGGCTGTAACGGCTCCGGAAAAACAACGCTGTTCAGACACCTCAACGGGCTTTTGAAACCGGACGCCGGCGATATCCTCATCGATGGCATTCCGGTTGCCGCTGATATTCTCAGAGCCAGACAAAGGGTCGGTCTGGTGTTTCAGGATGCCGACAGCCAGATTGTCGGTGAAACCGTGTATGCGGATGTCGCGTTTGGCCCTGAAAACTTATGCCTGTCTCCGGATGAAATTCGCCGACGGGTGACGATTGCTCTGAATCTGGTCGGTCTGGAACACCTGGCGGATCAACGCCCTCACCGGCTTTCCGGAGGTGAAAAACGCCGTCTGGCCATTGCAGGCATTCTGGCGATGGAATCGCCGATACTGGTACTCGATGAGCCGTTTTCCAATCTGGACTATCCGGGAATTTTACAGGTGCAGTCCTGTATTGCGGCTCTGCATGCGCAGGGCCGCACCATCATTCTTTCCACCCATGATCTGGACAAGGTGGCGGGATACGCCAGCCGTCTGATACTGATGCGGCAGGGCAGGGTGATTCAGGACGGCCCTCTGGAAGCGCTGCTGCAAAACGTTGAAGCCGCGGGGGTCAAAATGCCTTGTCGATGCGTAATGAAGCGGAGATGACACCCAAATGTTTTCAGAACATGCTTCAATAAAACCGTTTGCAAGCCGGATGGATGCCCGCATCAAGATATTCTGCATGATTCTGGCCAGTGTTGCGGTAATTCTGGGAAATCGTGCAGTGCTTGTTGCCTTATCCGGGGGATGTCTTATATTGTGGAGTCTAATTCGGATACAAGTGCGGCATGTATTCCGGAGTATGATCTGCCTGGGCGCGATGCTGGGGGTGATTTTTCTGACCCGATCTCTGACGCTGTCTTTTTCATGGCCTTTGGCAATATCGTGGGATGCTGCCGGCGCGACAGATGGCCTAATGACTTGCTGGCGTTTGATACTGCTGATGTTTTTCGGACTGCTGTGGCTGGCTGTCACCAGCCATGCGGATATTCGAGCTGCGGTGGCGTGGCTTTGCAAACCGGTTCCAGGCATACCCGAAAAACGGGTGGCCACCATGATGAGCCTGACGTTAAGATTTTTGCCGCTGATTATGGATCAGGCGGCGGCGACGTCTGAAGCTCAGCAGTCTCGCTGCATTCAGAATCGCAGGAATCCGATTTATCGTTTCACTAAATTTTCAATGCCCCTGCTGTGTCGCACACTGGAAACTGCAGACCGGCTGGCGGATGCCATGGAATCCCGGTGTTACTCGGAAAATTACCGTACACCGGGAACAGAAAACAGGAAATAAGAATTGGGGAGGTGCTTCATGCTGTCTCACATTGTTCTGTTCTGGTTAAAAAAAGACATTTCCGATGCGCAGCGTTCCTTATTTCGGGAAGGGTTGGAATCTCTCAAGGCCATAGACGGTACGCGGGGAGTTTATATCGGTACGCCAGCCAAAACCGGCAACCGGCCGGTGATAGACACATCCTATGATTTTGCCATCACCGTGTTGTTTGATTCGCTTCAAAACCATGATGTGTATCAGACGCATCCGCTGCATCTGGCGTTTCTGAAACAGTTCAACACATTTTTGAGTCGAGTTCAGGTGTACGATTATGAATAGGATATCTTCTGAACTATCATAAACGGCGTTTTCTGCAGATTTCTCCACTCTTGAGGGGGAGAGTTGATGGGCTCAAACGGTTATGGGGGCAAATGCGCAGATGCGTAAAGAAAAAAATGACTGGACATCGATGTCTCAAATACGCCGGCAGACAATTGCAGGCTTAACACCAGGGGCTGTTTTTACCGTCACGCGATCTTTTTCGGAAGCGGATGTCCGCCTGTTTGCCGATATGACGCTGGACTACAATCCAGTTCATTTTGATGATCAATTTGTGGCAGCCAAGGGTTTTAACGCCCGGATCTGTCATGGCTTATTGATCGGGGGGATGGTGACTCAGATCGGCGGACAGATCGGATGGCTGGCGTCAGGAATGAGCTTCCGGTTCAAACGGCCTGTATATATCGGCGATGAGGTTACCTGCACCCTGACCATTACCGATATTGATGACCGGGGCAGGGCAAAAGCCGACGTCGTTATCGTGAATCAGCATAACGACGTGGTGCTGACCGCTCATCTGACGGGTATTGTTCCCGGAAAGGCTGAAATCCGGATTCTTGAAAAAATACTGAAAAACGAAGAAAGCGATGCAGACGCGTCATCCGATTGAGTTGAAATAATGGTATTCCCAAAGCCTGTGGATGTTTCTTCGCGGTGTGCATGGGCGGGTTCTGACCCGCTGTATGTGTCGTATCACGATACGGAATGGGGCGTTCCAGTTCACGACGACAGACGGCTTTTCGAATTTCTGGTACTGGAGGGCGCACAGGCCGGGTTGAACTGGCTGACGGTGCTGCGGAAACGGGAACATTATCGGGCGGCTTTTGATCAATTCAATGTGGAAAAAGTGGCCGGGTATGATTCCGAAAAAACAGGCCGTCTTCTTCTGAATTCCGGAATCATTCGAAACCGCCTGAAAATCGCGAGCGCCATCCAAAATGCCAGAGCTTTTCTCAAAGTTCAGACGCAATTCGGGAGTTTTGATGCCTATATCTGGCGATTTGTGGATGGTACGCCGACAATTCATTCCTGGAAAACTGTTCAGGAAATTCCCGCCTCCGATACAATTTCGGCAGCCATGAGCCGGGATCTCTCGCAGCGAGGATTTAAATTCGTGGGGCCTGTGATCTGCTATGCCTATATGCAGGCTGTGGGCATGGTCAATGACCACACAACCGGCTGTTTCCGGTATCGTGAACTTGTAACCAGTTAAAAAATTTTGAAAAACTTGTTGCGATGATATTCGTATCAATGGTCGTGTAAAATCCTTGGAATATAAACACATTGTTCTGGAATTGATATTTCTCAAGTATATACCCGATGTCTTTGAAGCATTGCTTCACAAGCTGAAGGACGGCGAATGCGAATATGCCGGTTCAGATAGTTGAATCAACACCGTACGTTATCAAAAAATATTCTGAAAGGAGGCAAAATGACACCGGCGACACACATGAAAAGCGGACTCAAACTGGGCGTCAACGGGCTGGGCCGTATCGGCAAGCTGACGGTATGGCATCATGCAGGACGCGGATATTTCGATGAACTGGTTGTCAATATCGGACGGCCATCGGGCGCCTGTCTTGCCGATATCGCCCATTACCTTGAAAGAGATTCCACATACGGCAGCCTTCAGGGATATCTGTACGGATGTCAGTCCGGGCCGGTCATCGGCGACCTGGATGAATCCACGGGAAGCATGACGATCAATGGCGTGAAAGTCACGGTGCTGCGATCCGCCCGAAATCCCCGAGAGCTGCACTGGAAGGATCACAACGTCCGGCTGGTGGTAGATACGACCGGCCAGTTTCTGGATCCCACATTGAATCCGGATCATCCGGCCGGAGCGCTCCGGGGCCATCTGGAATCCGGTGCGGAAAAAGTGATCGTTTCAGCGCCGTTTAAAATCAAGGACAAGGGAAAACCCATGCCCGAAGATGCCGTGACAACGGTCATGGGCGTTAATGATAACGCCTACGATCCGCGGCGACATCAGCTCATTTCCAACGCATCCTGCACCACCACCTGTCTGGCGCATATGATGAAACCGCTCATACATGCTTTCGGCCCCAAGAAAATCCTGTCAGCATCCATGTCCACGGTTCATGCAGCCACCGGAACACAGGCTGTACTGGACAGGCTTCCCAAGGCTGGCGCCACGGATCTGCGCAAAACCCGAAGCATCCTGAACAACATCATCCTGACATCCACCGGCGCCGCCAACGCCCTGCGCCTGGTCATTCCGGAAATGGAGCAGATCGGATTTATCGCCGAGTCTGTCCGGATACCAACGGCTACCGGTTCGCTGATCATTCTCGTGGTGAACCTTCAGGAAGACATGCCGGGCGGCAACATCCGCCGGGAAACCATCAACGGCATCTACCGTCAAACCGCCCAGGAAGATCCCCGCCGATACCTGCTGTTTTCAGATCAGCAGAATGTTTCCGCGGACATCATCGGTCTTCCCCGGGCTGCCGCCATCATCGAGGGCCATGAAACTCATACCCGCACGGCGGACGTTACCATTGATCTGACCAAAGTTCCGGGGCTTGATAAAGCCGTTGCAGGATCATTGCCCGACCCTGTCATTAAAATACTGGTTACCCAGGCGGTAATTTACGGCTGGTACGACAACGAAATGGGCAGTTATGTGCAAATGCTGGGCGACCGGGCTGTCAGCATTGCGGAGCAGTTGGGGTAAAGAAATAACGCAAGTGGAAGTGATCGCCTGCCCTCAGCTTTTCTGACGCGGGGCCGTCGTCCGAACCAGCTCGAATACCGTTACTTCAGGTGGCGCCAGAAACCGGATTGGAGGGCCCCATGTGCCGGTGCCCCTGCTCACGTAGCGAGCGGAGTTTGGTGAACAATGTGAAAAACCGGTCTTCATGGGATAGAACAGATGTGTCACCAGATTGAAAGGGAATATCTGCCCCTGGTGAACATGTCCGGAAAGTTGCAGATCAAAAAGCCCCACGCTCAGTGGATCCACATCCGGGCGGTGTCTGAGAAGCAGGGTGAATCTGTCTGCCGGAAACTTCGATAAGAGCGTCTTTTCTGAAACCGGATTGCAGCGGGCGAATCTTCCGGCAGCCGGATCATCCACGCCTACAACGTTGATCATGTCGCCGGCCGTCAATCCTTCGTTTCGCAGCAGCCTGAAACCTGTCTTTTCGGTAAAGTCAATGGCCTGATCCAGCCCTGCATATACTTCGTGATTTCCGATGACGGCGAATTTGCCGAATTTCGGCTGAACATCCTGAAGGAGTTCCGCCAGCCCGGTCATCCGGTTGATCTGTCCGTCCACCAGATCTCCTGTGGAAACCAGGATATCGGGTGAGGCATTGTTGATGGCGGCAATGACGCGCTTTAAACGGTTATGCCGGACAATCAGTCCCAGATGGACGTCGGAAATCTGTACAATGGTAAGCTTTTCAACTGTTGCAGGAAGTTTATCCGTATGGATGACAATCCGTTCTGTCCGGATGTTGCGTGCTTCAAAATATCCGTACAGCGCCGTTGATATTCCCCACACAAGCGGCAGAATCAAAGCAGTGCGCTTTCCCGGGAAAAAGGCTGAGAAGTCCCGCTGAGAGATGAAAGCCGCAGCATGCAACAGTCCATGATAAATATCAAGCGCCAGTGAAGCGGAAAAAAAGAGAAAGATAAATCCCATCCAGAGATAACCGGCATAGGCCGCGACGCGCGCCGTGATCTCCTGTCCGTGGTTTTCCAGAATCCGGATCAGCATCGGCGTTACCACCATCAGGAACAGAAACAGTGTCAGACATATGGATGCCGGCATTCCCAGTGAAAGTGCAGCCTTCACCTTGAGAAAAAAATAGAGATGGGCGCCGCCGTAAATAAGGAAAAAAGTCAGGAGAAACAGGCTCATCATCACTCCACGAAAAATTGTTGCAGGTTTTATCATGTTAATGGTCTCGTAAAAACCGGAGCGAGCAGCTTATCTCTGCAAAATATTGACGGCTTCGTAAAAAGTTCGCAGGCAAGGCGCGCAAATCCGCAAGGAATGAAGCGTACTTTTGGTACGCTGCAATGACGAAGGATGCGGCGCAACGCAGCATGCGGACTTTTTACGAAGTCGTCAAATGTCTTTAGAGTGAAAACGGAGATCGTTAACAATGAAGCCATTGTATCTTTCTGCTGCGTGCGGTATGAACAGGCAGTTAACATATCTGAGGTCAAGGGTGCAACCATGAAAAATGTCGATCCGGTTTTTCGGGCAATGGGGTTTTGTTATCCGGAGTGCCATATCCGGACACCGTCTGCGCCTGATCGCTCCCGTGCCTGTTTCAGGGCTAAAAAAATTCTGGAGGGGATTGTTTATGACACCGTTTTTCTGGAGGGAAATCCATTTACGTTTCCTGAGGTCAAAACCCTTCTGGAGGGTATCACGGTCGGCGGCCATAAGCTGTCTGATGAGCGGCAGGTATTGAACCAGGCCAAAAGCTGGAAAATCCTTTTTCGCATGATTCAATCCGGAGAATTTACGGTCAGCAGGGAAATATTTTGCCGGCTTCAGGGCATTGTGGCGGAAGAAGAGGCTCTGGATTGGGGAAATTTCCGGTCAGGTGCGGTATCTATCGCCGGAACCGGGCATATCCCGCCGGAACCGGACGATCTGGATGCGCTGTTTCATCAGGGAGTTGCGATCCTGGAAAAAATTCAGAGTCCGCATCTTCGGGGGATGCTGTTTTTTCTCTTCGGTAGTCTGCATCAGTTTTTCTGGGATGGCAATAAACGCACTTCCCGTTTGATGATGAACGGCATACTGCTGTCTTCCGGATATGACGTCATCAATATTCCTGCGAAAAAAAAGCTGGAATTCAACGAAAAAATGATCCGGTTTTATGACAATCATGATGGCGCGGAGATGATCCAGTTTCTGGTATCCTGCTCTTTGGATATGGAGCTGACAATCGATCAGAATAAAATAGCCGTGTCTTAAGGAGGGCATAGAGCCTATGACGGTAAAACACGATGTGATAGAAGGCTTCGGCCATGATGTATCCGCTGAATCCGCTTGAATTTCCCCTCCATGGCGTCCGTCTGATCGAAGCCAGCGCAGGCACCGGAAAAACTTACACCATTGCAGCGCTGTACCTGCGTCTGATTCTGGGGCACGGAAACGACAACGGCTTTTCGCGGTCATTAACGCCGCCGGAAATTCTGGTAGTCACATTTACCAATGCCGCTACAGAAGAACTCCGTGACCGGATCCGGCGCAGACTCACGGAAGCCGCCTCTTTCTTTGGCGGCCATACCGACGGAGATGACTATCTGACAGCGCTGCGCAGCGAATTTGCCGAAGATCACTGGCCGTCATGCGCCATGCGTCTGGAGCGGGCTGCGCAGTGGATGGATGAAGCTGCGGTTTACACCATTCACGCCTGGTGTCAGCGGATGCTCCGTCAGCATGCGTTTGACAGTGGCGGCCTCTTTGACTTCCAGGTGGATGCCGATGACCGGGAGCTCCTGGAAACAGCAGCCTGCGATTACTGGCGCTGCTGGTTTTATCCTCTGTCTGCTTCTCTGATTGCGGAGTGCATCCGGCTGACGAAAATTGCTGTTCCTGCGGATATGCTGGCAGCGGTAAAGCCTTTCTTGAAAACACCGCCTATGGAAGCAGCGCCGGAAAATCCCTTCATGCTGCTTCAAAAACGCTGCCGGATGATTGAAGAAGCCCGGCGGATATGGGAAGAAGATTTTGAGAACGCCATCTCCAGATTGCGGCAGGCTCGGGCCGATAAAACACTGAACGGCAACAAATACCGGGAAACATTCCTCGAAGACGGAATCAGACAGCTTGCCGACTGGGTATTTAAAGACGCCTCATTGCCGGATGCCGAGAAACTGAAAAAATTTTCCGCTTCAGGACTTCAGGACGGCGTATCCAAAAACAAAACCGCGCCGGAGCATCCGGCCTATGCGGCGTTAGACAGCCTGAACGATATGCCGGATGCACGCGGCATTGCTAATGAGCTGCTGCATCACGCGGCAAGGGATATTGCCCGCCGCGTACAGGGTGAAAAACAGCGCAACGCCCGGACAAGCTTCGATGATCTGTTGAACCGGTTGGGAAATGCGCTGCAGGCATCAACAGACGGCAGACTGGCGGCCATTATCCGGGCCCAGTATCCAGTGGCGATGATCGATGAGTTTCAGGATACCGATCCGGTACAGTACGCTATTTTCAGCAGCGTTTATCGTGGGGCTTCCGATACCGGCCTGATCATGATCGGTGACCCTAAGCAGTCCATCTATGCGTTTCGTGGTGCGGATGTCTATACCTATCTTTCGGCCAGAAAAGACGCCGGAGATACGGTCTTTACCCTGGGAACCAATTACCGTTCCACAGAAGGCATGGTGCAGGCCGTCAACCGGATGTTTCTGTCTGCCACCAGTCAACCGGACGGGGCCTTCCTGTTTAAGGACAAAATTCCATTTTATGAAGCAAAGACGCGGCAGGATGATAAGGAACAGTTTGTGGTCTGCGGCAGGCAGGCTGCGGGAATGCGGTTTTGCTGCCTGTCTCAGACCGAACCGGTTTCCAAAACGGCGGAAAACGGTTATGAACCCCGCATCGCTCAATCTGCGGCCGATGACATTGCCCGTCTTCTGAATGCAGGGGGGCGGGGTGAGGCGGGGTTTCTGTCTCCGGACGGCGCATTCCGGCCGCTGCTCCCGGGTGATATCGCAGTGCTGGTGCGAACCGGTAAGGAGTCTCGCACCATCCGTCAGGCGCTGGATCGCCGGAATATCCCCAGCGTCTATCTGTCTGACAGAGACTCGGTGTTTGACGCCGGTGAAGCCATCTCCATCCAATCCCTGCTGCGCGCCTGCGCGGCGCCTGAAGATGCTTCACTGCTGAGGGCCGCCCTGGCCGCCGATATTCTGGGATTTCCGATGGCCTGGCTGGATCGGCTTAACCGGGATGAATCGGCCTGGGAAAAGGAAGGCGAACGTTTCAGACGATTTCGGGATATCTGGCGGCGCCAGGGGGTGCTGCCCATGCTGAGAGCGCTTCTGATGGCGTTTGATGTACCGGCCCGTCTGCTGTCTCACCCCGGCGGCGAACGGATTTTGACCAATGTGCTTCATATCTCTGAATTGTTGCAGACTGCGGCGTCGCGGCTCGACGGTGAACATGCGCTGATTCGCTGGCTGAGCGAACAAATCCGGCGGCCCGATACCGAAAACAACGAAGAACTCGTTCTGCGGCTTGAAAGCGATGAAGCGCTGGTGCGCGTTGTGACCATCCATAAAGCCAAGGGGCTGGAATATCCACTGGTCTATCTGCCCTTTGTTTGCAGCTTCCGTGAAGTTTCAGACGAAAAGGATCGGGTGCTGCGTTTTCATGACAGTGACGGCCGATGGATTGTGACGCAGAACCCGACGCCGGATGCTGTTGCTGATGCAGACAGAGAACGGCTGGCGGAAGATTTGCGGATATTGTACGTAGCGGCGACCCGTTCCCGTCATGCATGCTGGATGGGTGTCGGCGTCATGAAGGAGTCCGCGGACAGGAAAGGAGCCACTTCATTGCTCCATCGGTCTGCGATCGGCCATTTGCTGTCCGGCGGCGATGCAATTTTTGTCGAAGCGCTTCCGGAAAAGCTCGCGGTCATGAAAGGGGACTGTGCACATATTGTGATTGAAACCGAACCATCGTCTGAGGGGTGTCCGGAGATATTTCGTCCGCATTCCGAAGCGGTGCGTCTGTCGCCGGCGCGGTCATTTTCCGGCGATATCCTTCGGGACTGGAAGATATCCAGCTACAGCGGAATAGCACGGGACGCGGTCCATCCGGCATCCGGGATTCCGGAACATGATGCTTCACTGCCACGCGCCAGCTTTCCGGATTCACCTGCCGAGGATCAACTGATCGAAATCAATACTGAATCGCCGGATGTTTCCGGGATCGTTTCCACGGAACTCACCATTCACACGTTTCCCAGAGGACCCGAAGCCGGAACGTTTCTGCACGATCTTCTAGAAATGGCGGTCACAGAAGGTCTGGCGGCATCCGGAAAATATCCGGCCGGTATTGCCGCCCGGATACGAACGTTTTGTCGTTACCGCCGTCAGGAAGAGCGGGCGGAATTTGTCACCGGCTGGCTGCTGCAATTTCTGAAGACACGTCTGCCGCTTCCGGAACAAAACGGCTGGATGACGCTGGCTGCGCTTTCTCCGGAAATCTGTCAGGCCGAAATGGAGTTTTTCATTCCTGTCGGCGAAGTGGATACCAGAGAACTGGATCGCGCCGTCATCGGTGCTGTTGTTCCTGGCGCAGCCCGCCCCGAGCTTCGCCAGGAGGTGTTCAGGGGTATGCTGAAGGGGTATATGGATCTGGCGTTTTGCTGGCAGAATCGGTATTATGTGCTGGATTACAAATCCAATTATCTGGGAGAAAACGAAGCGGCCTACACACAGGACGCCATGCGCCGCGCCATGCTGGAACACCGCTACGAGCTTCAGTATGTGCTCTATACACTGGCGCTGCACCGGCTGCTGAAGTCAAGGCTTCCGGATTATGATTACCGCCGGGATGTGGGAGGCGTTCTCTGGGTGTTTCTGAGGGGTGTTGACGCTGAAGGGCAGGGGGTCTATCTGGATAAGCCGCCGCAATCTCTGATCGAGCGGCTGGATGGATGGTTCGGCGGCTCAGGAGACGAACATGAAAGCTGAAGCGCTGATACAGGTGCTGGAAGCCTGGGCGGAACACGGCTGGTTCAGATATGTGGATCTGGCGTTGACCCGTTTTCTCTGGAGACAGGCGCCGGAAACATCTGCTGAGATACTGCTGGCCGCAGCGCTTACCGGTCACCAGTTGGGAAAAGGCCATATCTGTCTTGACCTGAAATCGACGCTGGCCGATCCGGATGCCGAGCTGTCGCTGCCACCTGAAGGTGTATCCAGCAGTCTGGATCTACCGCCGGCCTCCAGGCTGCTGGCAGGACTGTCCTTTCAGGAGTGGGAAAGCCACCTGGCGCAGTCATCTCTCATCAGCAGCGCTGCAGGCGATACCCCGCTGGTATTCAGCTCAGGACGTCTGTATCTGAGGCGTTACTGGCAGTACATGCAGCAAACCGCGCAGGGGATTGTAGAGAGACTGCCGCAGACATTTCCTCTGCCGGAAGATATGTCCGCACGCCTCGATCATCTGTTTGCGGGCCTGCGAACCCCCGCGGAACAAGATAAAAAAGAAATTCACTGGCAGAGCATCGCCGCCGCAGTTGCCGCCGGAGGCGCATTCACCGTTATTTCCGGAGGCCCGGGAACCGGTAAAACCACAACCGTCGTTCAACTGCTCACGCTTTTGCAGGAACTGGCGCAGGAGCAGGGCGGCCATTTGCGCATTCAACTGGCCGCACCGACCGGCAAGGCGGCTGCACGGCTGACGGCGTCGATGGGAAATGCGCTTGGCGGTCTTCCTGCACCGATGCAGCGTCATATCCCTGCGGCAGCCGTTACGTTGCACCGCCTGCTGGGAAGCCGCCCGAATTCCCGGCGGTTTGTTCACAATGCGCAAAATCTTCTGCATGTGGATTTGCTTGTTGTGGATGAAGCGTCCATGATCGATATCGAAATCATGGCGGCCCTCTTGGAGGCGCTGCCTGCATCCGCCCGCCTGATTCTTCTGGGAGACAAAGATCAATTGGCGTCGGTGGAAGCCGGCTCCGTACTCGGCGATATCTGCCGCAATGCTTCCCGTTCGGCCTATCCACCTGACTTTACAGCGTGGGTTGAACGGCATACGGGCTATCGCCTGCAGCCATCCCACAAGGGCGGCTCCAGTCTGGATCCGTATATTGTGGTGCTGCGCCGCAGTCACCGCTTTGGCGATCAAAGCGGTATCGGCGCACTTTCCCATGCCGTGAATGAAGAAGACACATCCTCGGTCGAAGCCATTTGGGATCAGGAATGGGAGGATATTTGCCGCCTGGATATCCGGAACCCGGACGCCCCCGAATTTGCGCATCTGGTGCTGGATGGGCGCACAGTCCTGAAACAATCGCCGGTAGTGGATGCACCGTCCGGATACCGCCGCTATCTGCAATATGTGAAGGAAGGACGTCCGCCGGGAGTTCCCGAAGACGTTTGGATCACGTCTATACTCGATGCCTTCGATGCTTTTCAGGTGCTGGCCGCTGTTCGTAAAGGCCGCTGGGGGGTTGAGGGATTAAATGAGAAGATCGCCGATATTCTCTTTAAGGCGGGTCTGATTCCTGCATCCGCCGGATGGTATGCCGGTCGTCCGGTCATGGTTACCCGCAATGACTACAGTCTGGGGCTGATGAATGGGGACATCGGTATTGCACTCCAGGTTTCAGATGGCACTGATGAGAAAGCCGATGTCCTTCGGGTGGTATTTCCGATGCCGGACGGAGCGCTTAAAAAAGTGCGGCCTTCCTGTCTTAACGATGTAGAAACCGTGTTCGCCATGACAGTGCATAAATCTCAGGGCTCTGAATTCACCCATACCGTGCTGGTATTGCCAGACGTTATGAGTCCTGTGCTGACGCGGGAACTGCTCTATACCGGCATTACCCGCGCCCGCAGATGCTTCACCCTGGTTTCTCCCCGCCGTCAACTGCTGGCGGAGTCTGTAACACGCCATACCCGCCGGGCTTCGGGGCTGGGGGATTTATTGGAGGAAAGAGCGTGATATCAATCATAGAGCTAAAACACGATGAGGTGAAACAATGAAATTTGAAGTTATCAAGAAAGAAACCGTTATGATGATTCCCCAGCAGGAAATGGCCGAACGGCGCATCTCCAGCGAAATTCGTTTGGATCCTCTGACCGGCCGAACCGCCCGGATTTGCCACTTCATGAATCTTCAATGGGAAAAGCCCGATTTCAACGCCCTTGTTTCGGGAACTGAATCCTGGTGTCCGTTTTGTCCGGACAAAGTGCATGCCATCACCCCCTGTTTTCCCAAAAACCTCATTCCGGAAGGCAGGATGCAGAAAAACGACATGGTGATTTTCCCGAACATCGCTCCCTACGACACTATCAGCGCTGTTGCCATTTACGGAGCCCGTCACTTTATTCCGATGACGGAATTGACGCCCAGCCTCATGGCGTCGGCGTTCGGCTTTGCGCAGGATTTTTTCAGGCGGATAGAAAACACAGGACATCCGGAATCCGTGTATCACATCGTCAATTGGAACTACATGCCGCCATCCGGCAGTTCGATCATTCACCCGCATTTGCAGATTTTCTCCTCATCCACCGCGCCCAATCTGATGCGCCAGGAACTGGAAGCTTCAAAACGTTATATGGATAACCACGGTTCCTGCTTCTGGGAAGACCTGACGGCAACTGAAATGAAAACCGGTGAACGCTATCTGGGCCGGATCGGCCGCACTCACTGGATGACCGCCTATGCGCCGATGGGGGTTGCCGGAGATGTGCTGGCGGTTCTGGAAGATGCACGCTGCACGCTGGACCTGACCGCACAGGATTTTCAGGACATCGCTGCCGGTCTTTCAAAAGTCATGGCTGAATACGATAAAATGGGAATTTACAGCTTCAATATGAATTTTTTCACCGGAACCGGAACCGATGACCATTTTCGTTTTCACCTGCTCTTTTCACCCCGGACCTTTTTCAGCCAGAAACTGGGCACGCCGGACGTTGGCGCCTTGCAGTTTCTTTTCAACGAATCCATTTGTCTGGCCCATCCGGAGGAAATCAGGGACACACTGAAACAAGGCTTCTAAAAAGTTTGACGGCTTCGTAAAAAGTCCGCATGCGCGCGCTGCGCTGCGAACTTTTTTGTAAAGCCGACTGGGAAGATATAGAAAATAAGGGGGTTATCCTAAACGACACAAGTTGGAAATGTACCAACTGTGAATATCAAAAGAGGTGCCTGCATGTACTGTCTGAATATTTAATTGATGTGCTGGTGGCAGTTTATCTGGTAATTTCTGCCATAAATAACAACGATTGAACGGATTACAGCCAGAGGCTGTGTATAGTGGCCTCTGGTGTTAAAATATATGCTTGCCTAACATTTATATTTGGTATACGGGCTAATGACAATTTATTTTTAAAATATCACATCAGAAAGGAATCAGGTATGTGCAGCATTAAAAAGCGGTTCCTCCCGGTGATCATCGTTTTACTTTCTCTGTCCGGATTGTCTGTCGTTTTTACAGGAAAAGCCCAGGCATCGGCAAGTTACAGTAAGGCTACCGGGATACTGCATATATCATCGGTGTGGCTGCCGCCGACCTATACGGCATATGACGCGGATTTTTTGAATTCTGGAGGTGGCGATCTCACCACGTCGTCGGTATTTGTTTTACAGAACGCGGTAGCCTCGGTGGAACCTGCGGAGGTGCCGTCTTCACTCACGATAGTCAACGGCGCATATAATCTGCATGTTCCGGTGATGGCCTGGATGTCCGGAGATGGCATGATTCAGTATTACGATGTACAGATGCAGATGGTACCCCACGTTACGCCGTTAGCGTTTCAGGTGACGAGTCTTTCAGAGCTTCAGATAGGTAATGCCGGTCCGACAGGGCCGGCGGGCCCCCCCGGGCCACAAGGAGATAGCGGCCCGAAAGGAGATACCGGCGTTCAGGGCGCAACGGGTGCAACCGGAGTACAAGGCCCAACAGGCTTAACGGGTGCAACTGGCCAGACCGGGGCACAAGGGCCGAAAGGAGATACCGGTGCTCAGGGCGCAACTGGCGCCACCGGGGCACAAGGCCCAACAGGCTTAACGGGTGCAACTGGCCAGACAGGGGCACAAGGGCCGAAAGGCGATACCGGCGCTCAGGGCCCAACTGGAGCAACCGGTGCAACAGGCGCCACCGGAACTTTCCAAGCCGGTACCAGTGTCGGTCAAATGTTATATTGGGATGGTACGGCATGGATAGCTGTAGCTCCTGGAACCAACGAGCAAACACTTACATTTTGTAATGGTGTTCCTACTTGGGGGACTTGTTTTGCTGTCGGAGACCATGCGCTGGGCGGAGTCGTTGCCTACATATTACAATATGGTGATCCCGGATATGATCCCGCTGTGCAGCACGGCCTTATCGCTGCTGTAAGCGACCAAAGTTCAAGCGCCGCGTGGGGATGCTACGGTACATCTATTTCAGGAGCTGATGGTACGGCGATAGGCACGGGAAAACAGAATACAATTGCTATTTTAAATGGTTGCACAACATCAGGAATTGCTGCAAGCGTAGCTGCTGCCGGACCTTCTGGAAGTATCTATACCGATTGGTATTTGCCCAGTCGAGACGAGTTGAATAAGTTGTATCAAAATAAAGATAAAATTGGCGGTTTTGCTGCCACCTTCTATTGGAGCTCCAGCGAGCTCGATTTCCTCTTCGCTTGGCTCCAGTACTTCGGCAATGGCTTTCAGTACACCGTCGGTAAGTCCAACACCCTCTATGTGCGTGCCGTTCGGGCTTTTTAACTATTCAGCTATTTAACAATTTAATCATACCGCGAAGCGGTCGAAATTTTAAAATTGAAATTGTAACATGGCGCTATATTATGATTTACCGGTTTACAGGGATACGTATAGACTTATCTTGAAAATATTTGACTACACCAAAGACTTTAGCAGGGAGTACAATAAATCGCTGCAAAAAGATATACCTGCGTTTAAAGAAACAAGTCATCCTCAATTAAGAAGCCCGGTTCTTTCATAAATGTCAGAACAGAAGGAATTACTTATAGATGAACGTCATAAAATCTGAGTTCGTTTATCTGGATGTTTGTGCTTTATGCCGGCCCTTCGATGATCAACGATACGTGCGAATACGCCTTGAAAGTGAAGCAATACATCTGATCCTGGAATCAGTCCGACTCAGGCGGGTCAAGCTCGTGGCTTCCCCGGTTCATCTTAAAGAAATACAAGACATTACTGATCCGATTGAACGTAATAATCTTTTGGCGCTGTTAGACAACTATGGTGAATGGATTGGGGTAAACATGAACGAAACTCGCCAGAGAGCTGAGCGTTTTTTTTCTGCCGGTTTTGGGCTTGCCGATGCCGCTCATGTGGCATTTTCGGAAGCGGCCAATGCAGATTTTGTTACTTGTGATGACCGACTCTTGAAAAAATGTGACAAAAGCAATTTGAATATCTGGTGTGGCGACCCACTGGAATACTGCATCAAGGGAGGTTTAAAATGAAAGCTGCCAGATATATGGATGAAGAACTGGTTATCCGAAAAGGGATTGATTTACTCATGAAGGGGCTGGGGCCTCTGGAGGCGATACGCTTCATCAATATTTCCAGAGAGACAAAACTTGACAGCATCAAACGGCATAGAACATGGCAGCAGCAATTGAAAAAGGATGCTTTCTTCGATACTGTTTTTTCCGAAAAAAATAGTGATGAAGCAGGATGACCCTATAACAGGAGTTTTTTCTCATAGTGTTGTGATAGGCCATACGAGGGCAAAATGTGAAACCATAGAGTTCCCTGCCTGCCAATCAGACCTACCGGCCCCTGACGTCTGCAACCTTCGCCATCGATTACTGGCTGGGAAACGGTCTGAAGACGACATTCTATTTTCACCTGTCAACGTTCTGCTGGTATGTCGTGCAATGTATCCTGCTGTATTTTTTATATGATAAAATCATCTCAACGGCCGGAGGCCATCGCTGGAACCGGTATATCGCGCTGTTCGCCACCGGCCTGGTACGGCCTGCATCCGGCCAACGCCGAAACGATCAATTATATCTGTCAGCGGGCGGATGCTCTTTCTACATGCATGGTGGTCGCCGGATTCGTTTTCGTATGCCTGCCTGCCCCGCTGGAGGCGCTGGCGCCTGTATCTGATTCCTGTAGCCGCTTGTGATGCTGCGCTATTTCACAACGTTCTTCCTGCCGACGGACTTGAGCGCGGACAGCGACTGGAAGGTTGTTTCCTCGATTCTGGATATTCGGGTGGCGGCGGGCGTTGTGTTCATCGCTGTCATTTGGATGTATCGGAACTTCACCGAAACTCTCTTTACAATACGATTAAAAGTGTTATTGTATATGCGCTAAAGAGTGCGAAGGAGATGTGTATGCCGCTATTATCTGCAAATGATCTTAAAGTGAAAGGTGTTACAGCTATTGAGGCGATGTTGGCCAATCAGCCGGAAGCGATTATATCCGTTCGTGGTAAGGAGCGTTTTGTGGTGATGGACATGGAACACTACCACTATCTGCGCGAATGCGAGTTGGAAGTGGCGCTTGCCCAGTCACGCGCCGACCTGGCTGAAGGGCGTTTTGTCAAAGAAAGTCCCGAAGCGCACGTCGCTCGCCTGAAAACTTCAAAATGAGCTGGTCTCTGGTCTTTACCGAAAATTATGAAAAGCGGGCGCGTCTTTTCTTAAAACGACATCCCGAACTGGAAAAACAATATCTGAAATGCCTGCAATTGCTGGAGGCGAACCCGCTTCATCCCTCGCTGCGTCTGCATTCACTGTCCGGTCGTTTGGCCGGGTTGCATTCAGTTTCAATCAATCTGTCTTATCGTATTACTTTCGAGTTTCTGATTCAGGATCAGGACATCATCCTGATAAATGTGGGAGATCACGATACGGTGTACTGACACTACAGGATGTCCCCGCCCTTATGCGAATACACTTCATTTTCGGATAGTGCATATGATAACGCAAATCAATAAAAGCCACGCCGCCCTACGCAAAAACAGGCTTGACACTGGGGAATAGCGGAATTAAAGTAGTGATGAAACCTACTTATTTCGGAGGCTATTATGAAAACGATTACGGCTGCCAATGCCAATCGCGGATTTTCCAGTTTATTGCGAGAAGTGCAAAATGGTGAGGAAATTACGATTCTGTCAAGGGGGACGCCGGTGGCAAGAATCATTTCCGTGAATTCGGGGGCGCTGCCAAAAAATGAAATGAAAAAAATTCTTTTGTCCCGGTTGAAAGCTCAGGGGGCAACCGGATTTCGAAACTGGACCCGCGATGAACTGTATGGTGACACATAATGCTTGTGGCCCTGGATACGAATATATTAGCCTATGCCGAGGGGGTTGGAGATGCGCCCCGCTGTGAACAGGCCATCCGGCTGATCGAACAATTGCCGGTGAATCTGGTACTGCTTCCTGCGCAAACCTTGGGAGAACTGTTTCGGGTTCTTACCGGAAAGGCAAAACGGGAGCCAGGGCTTTCACGCATGGCAATTATGGCCTGGGCAGACAGTTTTATTATAGGGGATTCATCCTGGTCGGCATTTCAGGCTGCAATGGATCTGGCGGTTGATCACAGGGTTCAAATCTGGGATGCGTTAATCATGGCGGTGGCAGCGGAAAACCACTGCCGTCTGCTGCTGAGTGAAGATTTGCAAAATGGTTTCATCTGGCGGGGAGTTACCGTGATAAATCCTTTTACTTCACCATCCTCCCCGCTGCTTGACAACGTTCTTCGCGTATAAGTCTATATGTTGTGGGTTTCTATAAAAGTCAATTTTCGGCTATTTTGATGGCTGCAACCTAATCACCTTAAGAAAGGAAATGATTGTGCAAAAAACAGGGAAAGTTTTTTTGACAGGGTTTTTCGGATTGGCCATTATGGTCGTCGTCGCCTCCTGCGCGTCCACCCAAACAGTGCCTGATCGGCACAACGATGGTTTTCTTGGAGACTATTACAAGTATCTGAAACCGGGACCGGAAGGCGGAGCGAAAATGCGCTGGATGAAACCTGGAACAGACTTCGCCAAGTATAACAAGGTGATGCTCGACAGTGTTGTTTTTTTCTTTGCCAAAGATTCGGATTACAAAGGCATGGATCCCAATGAATTGAAAGAAATGGCAGATGGATTTAACCTGCAAATTGTCAATGCTCTTAAAGGTTCATATCCGATCGTTTCTAAACCCGGTCCTGATGTTGTTCGGATTCGTTTCGCCGTCACGGATTTGAAAGCAAGCAAGCCGGCGTTGAGCGCTATCAGTTCGGTGGTGCCCGTCGGTCTGGGACTCAGCATTATCAAGAAAGGCGCTTCAGGAGCATGGACAGGATCAGGTGCTATCAGCGCAGAGGTTATGGCTATTGACTCGATGACGGGTGACGTGATCGCTGTGGCTCAAGACGAAAGAAGCGCCGGATTCACAGACAGATTCAGCAAATGGGGGGCCGCAGATGAAGCGTTCAAATTCTGGGGAGAGCGAATTAAACTGTTGATGGACAGTCTTCACGGCGTAAAACAATAACGTATGAGGGTCATAAGGGGTTTGGAAATTCCGAGACAGGTTATCGTTTTAGCTGGTTTCCATCCCCGACTTTCCTGCCGCTTACAGTGATTCCGGCGGCAAAATTTGCAGCCGGATAGGATCATAAAAGTATCGCTTCATGGTAACCAATCATCACGGCATTGTATAATAGCCAAGACTATTCTGCGATGCCGTGATGATTGGTCGTATTG
Source organism: Desulfobacteraceae bacterium RAAP-1 (assembly GCA_001443525.1). GTDB lineage: Bacteria > Desulfobacterota > Desulfobacteria > Desulfobacterales > Desulfatirhabdiaceae > RAAP-1. The sequence goes on from LKPX01000007.1 coordinate 61,438, forward strand.
ATGGCGATCTCAACAAAAATTTCGGGTGCATATCGACCGGAGATGACCGACAAAGATATATCCCTTCCCTGCTGCCTTCTCAAAATCACTATCTAAAAAAACCATAAATAAAACATCATTGACAGTTTCAAACAGTTGTTATAAATATTAGAACAACTGTTTGAAACATGTGTTATATACTACGGAAGACGGAGGATACATGAAAGCCATCCGACCCGCTTGGGATGAAGGAACTAAAAAACGGCTCATCGATGCAGCAGGAAAGGTATTTGCTCGACATGGCTTTCGTGCCGCTACGATCAGAGAGATTTGCAAATGTGCCAATGCCGCCGTCAGTGCAGTAAATTATCATTTCGGAGATAAGAAAGGTTTATATTTGGCTGTATTCGAATATTGCAACCGGAGGGCAATCGAAAAATATCCTCATGATTTGGGTCTTGATTCGGAAGCGACAGCAGAGGAACGACTTCGCGTATTCATCCGCTCTTTTTTGCTGCGAGGTCTTGGAGATGGGTTCCCGGCCTGGCATGAAAAACTCATCGCACAGGAAGTAGCCGATCCAAGCGGTATATTCGGTAAAGTAGCGGAAACTGCTATTCGTCCAATGGATGAATATCTGGAAAAAGTTATTCGGGAATTTCTTCGGAAGGAGAATTCGGCTCAAGAACCGGATGTCTGTTTGGTCGAACTATGTCGGATGAATGTTATCGGGCAATGTATTTTTCAGATTCATATCCGGCAACTTATGCCATTGGCTGCAACAAAGATTCTTGAGCCTGCTCAGATTACAGCCATTGCGGATTTAATATTTCAATTCTCGGTGGGCGGTATTCGAGCGATTGCTGCGGGAAGATGATCCGGCGGGGGGGCAGCATTGGGACACAATTATCTGAGCATAGAACATGAGCACGAAATATAATCAATGAGAATCAAGAATATCTTCACAAGAACTGCTTATATTCAGTTGGCATCATGGTTTTCGGTGATGCATCTGATTTTAATCATATCCGGATGCACCGCAGTTGGTCCCAATTATGTCCGTCCGGGGGTATCGGTGTATAAGGACTGGAATACCCGACTCAACAGCGCTTCGAACACCAAAGAAACGGATTCACAGACGTTGGCAAAGTGGTGGACCACGATCAACGATGCGAAATTATCCGAATTGATCGAACGTGCGATAGCTGGAAATCTTGATCTAAGGCAGGCGCGCGCCCGAGTTCGTGAAGCGCGCGCCCGTCGAGGTAGTGCCAAAGCCGGTTTATTTCCCACGATCAACGCCACAGGTTCCGCTACATGGAATCGTCCCAGTGCAGATACAACGAGCAGTCAGACTAGCGACCTTTATACGGCGGGCTTTGATGCAGCGTGGGAGCTGGATATTTTCGGAGGCGCCCGCCGCAGTGTGGAAGCTTCGCAGAGAGACCTTCAGGCTAAAGAAGAAGACATGCACAACGTTATTGTCTCTTTGCTCGCGGAAGTGGCTCTGAACTATCTCGATGTTCGGATATATCAAACCCGGCTTACGGTGGCGGAGGATAATCTGAAATCGCAACGTCAGACTTATCAGTTGACCCAATGGCAATATAAAGCGGGTTTGAGTGATGAGCTATCCGTACAGCAGGCTCGCTATAACTTTGAAAACACACGTTCACAGATACCGGCCTTGCATACCGGACTGGAAGCGGCCATGAACCGGGTTGCGGTGCTCCTTGGGGAACAGTCTGGCAAGGTTCATGCGGAACTGAAGAAACGAGAACCCATCCCTGTTCCGTCTCTCAGTGTTGTGGTGGGGGTGCCGGCCGATCTCTTGCGGCGTCGTCCGGATGTGCGGCAGGCCGAAATGGAACTGGCTGCGCAGACAGCCAGAGTAGGTGTGGCAATTGCAGATCTCTACCCCAAATTTACACTGAGTGGTTCGATTGGTTTGGATATCCTTTCATCAAACAATTTGTCGTCCAATAGTTTGACACTTAGCAGTGGCCCTGGAATTACCTGGGCAATTTTCAAGGGCGGCGCCATCCGTCAAAATATTGAGATTCAATCAGCGCTTCAGGAACAGGCATTGGTCAATTATGAGGCTGTCATTCTAAGTGCGCTGGAAGAGGTGGAAAATGCACTCGTGGCTTATGGTGATGGGGAACAGAAGTCTCGGTCGTTGAGAGAGGCGACTCAGGCGGCCCAAAAGGCGGCTGAATTGGCGCAGTACAAATACCAGGCAGGTTTGACGGATTTTTCGAATGTTTTAGATGCCCAGCGTTCCCTCCTGTCATTTCAGGATCAATTGATCCAAAGCAACGGTAATGTGACGGCCGATCTTGTGCGTTTGTACAAGACTCTGGGGGGCGGATGGACACCATTTGAAAACGGCGTGATAACCAATAGACGTGGTTAGCTTTGCCTTGCTTCAGGGAGTATCAATGAAAACAAATTTTAACGAAGAACCTGATATTGCCAGTACGCTGGGGACTGATCCATTTTTGGGTAAAAAAAAAGGTCGGAAGCCATGGCTGGTTGTGGCCGCTCTGGTAGTGGTGGTTGTCGTAATTGTAATTGTCGTTCGAAAAAAATCGGATTCGGCTGAAGATGTGCGTTATAAAACTCAGGAAGTCCGGCGAGGTGACATTACCGTCATTGTCACCGCTACTGGAACCCTGCAACCGACCAATAAAGTGGAGGTAGGTAGTGAACTTTCCGGCATTATCAAAACAGTTAACGCGGACTACAACAGCAAAGTGAAAATCGGTCAAATTCTGGCAAAACTGGACACTTCAAAACTTGAAGCGCAGGTGACCCAGTCAAAGGCGACTCTGGAATCGGCGAAGGCCATGGTCTTGCAGTCGCGGGCAACCGTCAAGGAAACCCGCAGTAAACTGGCGCAATTGCAAAGAGTAAGAGAGCTTAGTAACGGCAGAATTCCATCTCAAGTGGAGATCGATGCGGCAGAGGCAGCCTTTGATCGGGCAATAGCGGATGTGGCCAGTAATAAGGCATTGATTTCTCAGGCGCAAGCTACTCTCGATGCCAACCTGACGGACCTCTCCAAGGCGGTTATCCGATCGCCCATCAACGGCATAGTTCTTACTCGCGGTGTGGAACCAGGTCAAACTGTGGCTGCATCATTTACAACTCCTGTTCTTTTCAAGCTGGCGGAGGATCTCACAAAAATGGAACTTCATGTGGATGTGGACGAAGCTGATGTGGGCAAGATACAGGAAGGCCAGTTGGCGACATTCAGTGTCGCCGCCTATCCGAATCGAACTTTCGATGCCCGGATTATTCAAGCGCGTTATGGCTCGACTACGACTTCGGGAGTCGTTACATATGAAACTGTTCTGAAAGTGGACAATCCGGATTTATCCCTGCGGCCAGGCATGACAGCGACCGCAGACATCATCGTCAGAAAAAGTGAAAATACCCTTCTGATACCGAGTGCAGCGCTTCGATTTATACCACCGAAGCCGGGAAAGGAAAAACCTTCCACCGGCCTGCTCGGCGCTATTCTTCCACACCCGCCTGGTGCTGATAATCAACAGTCCCAGGATACCTCCAGCAAAAATGGAAATCAGATATGGGTGCTAAAAGACGGAAAACTTTCGGCTGTTCCAATCACTATCGGGTCTGCAAGCGGGTCTATGACCGAAGTTATTGCAGGCGATATTCAACCTGGAACGGCGGTGGTGGTTGATACCGTCAGTTCGGTGAAATGAACATAATGGCTTTTAGTCAAACGGACAAATCATCTCTAATAGAATTGCAGGCTGTGATGAAGATTTATGGCAGCGGACAGGCAGCCATGCAAGCCTTGCGCGGCATAGATCTGCGCATCGACGAGGGGGAATTCGTTGCTGTGATGGGACCAAGCGGTTCGGGCAAATCCACCTGCATGAACATCCTCGGCTGCCTGGATACCTTAACCTCAGGAAGCTATCGATTCAAGGGTATTGAAGTGAATAAACTGATCCGTAATCAGCGTACGAAATTGCGACGATTCTACCTTGGGTTTGTCTTTCAAGGCTTTAATCTGTTAAGCCGCACGTCTGCACTGGAAAACGTTGAACTCCCCTTGATTTATCGTGGTGTTCCGGCTCAGAAGAGACGGTTGCAAGCCCTTCGTGCTCTGGAGACGGTTGGCCTTAAAGGGTGGGAATCTCATGCGCCCAATGAGCTTTCCGGAGGTCAACAACAGCGGGTGGCCATTGCACGTGCCATTGTGACCAGACCGGCCGTATTGTTTGCGGATGAACCCACGGGTAATCTGGATACGGTCCGTAGCCATGAAATTATGAATTTACTCATCAGGTTGAATTGCGATCAAGGAGTTACGATCGTTATGGTCACTCACGAGCAGGAAATGGCAGCATATACCCAGCGCATCATCCACTTTTTGGATGGGCGGGTGGTATCGGATGAACCCAACAGGAGGCAAACATAATGTTGTGGAGCACAATGCTTTTGGCTTTTCGTGAGATTCGGCGCAATGTCATGCGATCCGTGTTGACAATTCTCGGTATCGTCATCGGTGTTGCCGCTGTTATTATCATGGTTACCATCGGCGGAGGCGCTACCGTACAGGTTAAGCAACAAATTGTCGACATGGGCAGTAACCTTTTGATGGTTACGCCAGGCAAGAGGCTGGGGCCAGGGCAGTCCACTGACAGCATTCCCTTCAAGGAAGCTGATGCCAGGGCTATTGCCCGTGATGTCAGTTCAGTAATCGCGGTGGCGCCGGTCTCGTCTCAGTCTATCAAAGCCATATTTGGAAATCAAAATTGGTCAACTCAGGTTACAGGAACCGATAATCAGTACCTCCAGGTGACAAATAGATCAATCCGCTCTGGCAGGAAATTTACAGATAATGAACTGCGCAGCGGCGCAGCCGTCTGTATTGTGGGGGGGACAGTGATTAATAAGCTTTTCGGTGGTCAGGACGCCATAGGGGAAAAAATCCGGCTGCAAAAGCTTTCGTGTGAAGTGATCGGTATATTGAGAGGAAAAGGACAAAATACCATGGGTACCGATCAGGATGATATTGTTATAGTTCCGCTTTCAACCTATCTGCGACGTATTGCCGGAAATCAGGATGTCGGTGTCATTCAGATTTCCATCCAGGATGGCATCGCGACCGAAAAAGTCCAGAAAGACATTGTTCGGCTCTTGCGAGAGCGGCGACATCTCTCTCTGAGTGATGATGACAACTTCAATGTTATGGACATGAAAGAAATTGCTCAAATGCTTACGGGAACGACTCAAATGTTGACGGCATTACTGAGTGCCGTAGCAGCGGTAAGTCTCCTGGTCGGTGGAATCGGCATTATGAACATTATGCTGGTGTCGGTGACCGAACGTACCCGTGAGATTGGTATCCGGCTTGCCATTGGTGCTCTCGAAAATGAGGTGCTCATGCAATTTCTGGTAGAGGCAGTGGTACTGTCATCGTTCGGTGGTTTAATCGGAATTATCATGGCTCTTACTTCTTCCGTCTGGTTGGCCAGAGTATTGCGTGTTCCCTTCGTTTTCAACACAAGTATTGTGTTCATTGCGTTTCTCTTTTCAGCAGCGGTGGGCGTGATCTTCGGATACTTTCCGGCATTGAAAGCCGCTCGTCTGGACCCGATCGAGGCTTTGCGTCATGAATAATAAAACGAGACAATTAACCCGATTTGTTCGATGAAAAGTCGTATATCTACTCTCCCGCGTCATTCTACATGCAGCACGACGGCAAAGCTGTTGAATACGGCCCATACGGCATCGTTTTCATGGATATCGAAGCGGCCGTCAGCATCCTGACTTGCTGTAACCGCACACAGTGCAGTACCGTCCGCCATCCGCACCACATATTCCGTTGTCACTTTTCCTCTGACTATCCGTTCCACAGAACCGCAGAGTCTGTTTTCAGCCGTGCATAAAGGTTCGGCGCCGCCCTGATGCAGTATGACCCAGGGCGCCTTGACTTCCGCGGTGATCAAAACGCCCGGTTTTAACCCCAGTCTTTCCCGGCTGTCGTTGGTGATTACCGTGGTGATAATGTATTCGCCGAGTGTCAGAATTTCAACGACAGACTGAATATCGCCTTGCCGGATATCTCGAATTTTCCCGAAAAACATATTGCGGGCGCTGGTTTTGCGGCGGTTTTCCTTTTCAGTAAAATGAATGGCCAGCCGGCGCATGTCTTCATCGGAAAACTCGACATAGGAGGCTGCCAGATTCGGCGTGGAATGTCCCAAAATTCTCTGCACCAAAGGCAGTGGCATATTGCTCTGCATCAGCTCAACGGCTCTTGATTTGCGGATGACATCCGGTGCGCCGAATTCCTTGGGAAATCCGCAGGCTGCAGAGCGTTCGTAAAATTTGCGGCGGATATGCGCGGCGTCAATGGCAAATACAGATTCCCGATGGATCAAATGAGAATAACCGGCTGTCATCACCTGGATTTCAGACGAAATATTTTCAGGAATCCGGACTTCCCTCGGCGGCGGATCATCGGCGGACGATATTTTGCGGAAAAACACAACATGATTTTTGAAATCCATATCTTCAAACGGATTCAGATGCAGCACCTCATTCAGCCGGGCACCTGTATAACGTATCAGAAGAAAAATCATCAATATCCGTTTTCTGGATTCCTGAATATCCCGGCGTTGCGGTGCGGAAGACCATTCCCGAAAAGACTGCTCCAGTCTTGCAAGTTGCACCGTATCCAGGCAGCGGACGTCGGACGGTACGGATACGGCAGCGCCGCTGACAGTGCTGGAAACGCCTGAAGCATCCGTTGCGGGTTTGGATATTGGATCAGTATCTGTTGGCATCTTATTTTCTCACTTTGACATTTTTCAGCCGGGATAAAGCTCAAAAAAACCGGTCAATGCGTGCTCTTGTATATAGGGTCAAACACTGTGACGCCAGCCATAGCACATACCCGTGTCGGAGTAAACAGCCCCAAAATTTACGCTTGACAGTATCGAGCCTGCGGTATTATATGTAATAGACATGATATTTATTTTTATCGTGTCTATAGTGTCATTTTCATACCGTAAGGACAGTATCTATGAACGATACACCGCATCATGCCATTCCACCAGCGGCTTCTGAAGTAGCACTTCGTCACATCGCTCTCACCTTCCTGTATATCGGGTGCATGTCGTTCAGTCTGGCTGCACTGGAAGAAACCAGAAGCTGGATGACCCAAAAGCGGCGCTGGTTCACGGATGATGAATACATGCAGGGGCTGGGGCTGGCGCAGGTTTTACCCGGAGCGCCTACCAGCAACCTGATAGCCTATCTGGGGTTTCGACTGCGCGGACTTCCCGGAGCTGCCATTTCGACGGTGTTCTTTTTGATACCATGCTTTTTTCTTATGCTGCTGCTCTCTCATCTGTATTTCGCATATGGCCGGATGCCGGTGGTCTCCGGCCTGTTTCGAGGTCTCGGGGCACTGGTTACCGGCCTTGTCTTCAATACCGTTCTCAACCTCTGGAAAAAAGGTGTTGCCAGCGCATTTAACTGGCTGATGGCGCTGGCCGGCTTTAGCATGGTTTTCTTTTTTAAAACGGGAATCATTCCAATTTTGCTCATTACCGGCGGGGCCAGTATTATCATGGTCATGGTGATCCGTCAGTTTCCGGGATGCTCCTGGTGGATGAAAAAGTTGAAGTTATTTCAGATACCCCAATTTATCGGGCGTGTGAACACGAGAGCAGCTATGGATGTGAATGGACCGGCAGACTATGTGTCGGTTTGCAGCCGGATACCGTTGTCATTGGGCTGGCTCAGGCTCACGCGACAGGCGCTCTGGCTGCTTCTGATATTGGGCGCAGATATGATGCTGATTCATATGCAGCCGCAGGTGGCTGCCATGGGGCGCAGTTTTTTACGGATCGGAGCATTTGTATTCGGCAGCGGATATGCCATGTTGCCCTTCATCCAGAATATTGTGATTCACCGTTTTGAATGGCTTACCAGCCAGCAATTTGCAGTCGGTTTGGCGCTGAGTCTTGTTACGCCCGGTCCTGTGACCATTATCGGCGCCTTTATTGGCTATAAAGTAGCGGGCGTCGCAGGCGCCGCAGCAGGCATGGTGAACATGTATTTCCCCGCATGGGCCATGACGACACTGGTGGCGGCGCCTTACGCCAAAGCCGGTCAGGTGGAGCCGGTACGGCGCGTTATCTCCGGCATTGTGGCCGGGTTCATAGGAACCCTGGTTGTTGTATTAATCAGGCTTTCGGCAGATACCCTGAACGATATTCCTGCCATCGTCATGGCTTCCAGTGCTTTTATCGTCCAGCGATTTGTCCGCGTGAATACGGTATGGATCGTACTTGGCGGCGCTGTGATATCACTCTTGATTTTTCGCTGAACCATTTGATGCAGGCCATTTAACAGCATTGTAACATTATGATTATATATAAAATAAAAATATGTCAAAAATAGTTACCCTGAAAGTTGCCCTGATTTTTTAATGTGTAACCATCCTATCCATACTGCTTTTTCGTAAAGGCTGTATCCGGATAGGCGATACAATCGCTTCAAATCGTCGCCATTTTCCGCAAAGCAGCGCCAGAATCAGCATGGCATATGGTAACTGGAGTTTCTATGGCACACTTCCCGATGTCCAGAAATAGAACCGCCTGTAATGCGTTTTAAGCGGTTTTATTGACACTATCCTTACTTGACTTTTATTGGTTATTTGTCTGCCATGCAGCCATCAAAGCCTCATATCGAACAATCCAAAAATAAACAGCCCCATGCTTCCGGATTGAAGGCATAGGGCTGTGCTGGAAGTTATGAACCACCTGCATCATATTCACGAGCTGGTGTTTGCCGCTTCATGAAGCCGTTGTTCCTTTTCAGCTATTTTATTCTCTGCCCCATCAAGACTCTTGCCCAGGTAAACCGAAAATAGCTTACGGCCAAACTTCCGGAAACCCCGATAATACCCTTTTGAAAACTGAATTGACCAGCCTTGAATATTCTTATCTGATTGTATAACTTTGTCTAACCTATCAGGCTTGTCTAACTCTTCATGGTTGTGTAACTGGTTATACAAAACTTGCAGGTTATCACGTTCTTGTGTAACTTTGTCTAACTCACGCTTGAGCTTGTCTAACTCTTTGTCTAACCTGTCAGGCTTGTCTAACCCGTTGTCTAACCCTTTATGGTTGTATAACTGGTTATACAATTCTTGCAGGTTATCACGATCTTGTGTAACTTTGTCTAACTCGTTTTTTACGCTGGTTAACTCATTACTCAAAAACCGGCATGTTTCGACAACCGGCTTTATCAGCGTTTTGAATGTATTATACGTCATAATGTTTTCAATTTCCGGCAACTCGAATTTAACTTTATTCCAGGTTTCAGCAGGAGCGGTATAAACCCCAGTAATGGCTTCACGGTTCTGAATTAAAAATTCTGTAGGCGTCATGGTTGTATCCTTTGTGGTTGTTGTATAACTTTGTGTAACCATATTGTGTAACCATGTCAACCATTTTTTGTATAACCATTGCCATTGAATCAATAATAATGGGCGTTTTAAGATAGAACCGCCTGTAGTGCGTTTTAAGCGACTTTTTTGACGCTGTCCTTATGTTGATATGGATTTTTCGCATGGACACCGATAAAAAAGCGTCAAACAATCCAGAAATAAAAAATCCCATGTTCTCAGACAGGAAAACATGGGATTGAGTTTGCGTTCTGTGTGCGTTACATCAAATTTTATATTTTTCAACCTTTATGACGAATCGGACACAGAAAACTGTGTTTCATCTTCCATAGATTTGAATTTTTCTTTTTTTTTACCCAATCCATAACCACCTAAACCACCGGCTAACATATAACCAGCGGCCTTGATAATTTCAATCGCTATGGCATCTTTATTAAATCGTAACGCCATAATTACAATACCACTGAACATGACTGACAAAAAAGATATCAGAATATATCGACTGTGCTGCATATGTCGATTATGTTCTCTTTGTAATTTACGATCTTCCAGTTGTGTATCCAAGGCTTTTTTACTAAATTCAAAACCATGATCGTCTTGTTGCTTTTGAATCGACAATTCCTGTGCGCGTAACTCCAGTTCTTTGGCCTGGTTTTCAACAAGTTGAGCTACCATTTCAGGGTTAAGAGATTGTGCAATTTCTGTACCAGTTGCAATAGACATGTTATTTTTGTTTTTTGCCACTATAAAATAGCCTTATATCTGGGATTTTTCCATTTTATCAGAAGTGATGTAAATGACGAATCCTCTAAATCTGTTGTTCCAAGCCTCTTCACAAGTGGTGTGACCTTTAGGATTCCTCTACGCTGCTCATATGTCAGTTTGAGATATGATTCCGGTGAAACAATCTCTTCATTTAATCGCCCCATTTCAATGACTGTTGAGGACTTTGTATCTGCCTTTAATTTCATATTCTTGTCCTTTTCAAGTCTCTTAATTGATTATTTTCTCAAAGTGTATCACATATCAATAATAGTTCAATGATTTTTCATCTGTCTCATGATGATATGGAATACCCCAAAACGTGAAGTGGACCCATATGTCAAGACAAAAAAGAGTCGAGTTTAAGATGGTAACCGATCGATTTGCAGCGGAGTGGCGCTGCCCCAATTTCTAATTTATGTTGAGTCCTTTTAGCTTTAA
>LKPX01000061.1 GCA_001443525.1 Desulfobacteraceae bacterium RAAP-1
CAGCCCTGGATTGTGAATGCGCTGGGATATGAAGCCTGCTTCAGATTGCCGGAGGGGAAAAATCGTGATTGCGCCATAACACCGGAGCTACTGGCGCAGGCCAAGGAGAATCTGATTCAGCGCCGGGAAACGCATCTGGACCAGCTCGCAGACAAGCTCAGGGAAGAACGGGTACGGCGGGTTATCGAACCCGTGCTGGCCGGTGTGACTGAGCCTGAAAAAATTCCTGTGGATGACGTATATTATGTACGGGATTTAGGCTTGATCCGAACGGATGGACAAATTCGGATCGCCAATGCCATTTATCGGGAAATTATTCCAAGGGAACTCAACTATTCAACACAGGTTACCATTTCACAGGAGCCTTCCTGGTATATCCGTGAAGACGGGCTTCTGGATATGAAAAAGCTCCTGACGGCGTTTCAGGAATTTTTTCAGGAGCATTCCGAACACTGGATCGAACGCTTTGACTACAAGGAAGCCGGACCGCAGCTTCTGCTTCAGGCGTTTTTGCAGCGCATTGTCAACGGCGGGGGCCGGATTGAGCGGGAATACGGGCTGGGGCGAATGCGGACGGATTTGCTGGTGATATGGCCGAAAGAGCGGAAATCGGAAGCCGGCGGGCAAATGTCAGATAGCAGCGGTCATCCGTCGTCTGTCCTCATCTGCCTTCCGAAACATCAGCGAGTGGTGATCGAACTGAAGATTCTGTATAAAAGCCTTGAAAAGACCATTGCCGCCGGTCTGGAGCAAACCTGGGAATATATGGACAGAAGTCGGGCGGACGAAGGCCATCTGGTGATTTTTGATCGCAGGCCCCATAAATCCTGGAAGAAAAAGCTGTTTGTCATCGAAAAAGAGTATCAGGGGCAGCGGATTACCGTGTGGGGCATGTGAGAGGGTTTATTGGTTATTTCCGCCCTTAATATTTGGGAAGTTGGGAGATGTCATTATGCCATCTCCCTTAGGTATTTTTCGAAGGAGTCTTTTATGAAACAGATAGAATTCAGAACTGAAATCAGAGATAACGAAAGTGGCTTCACCATAATCATCACGCTCATGATCCTTTTGCTTCTGACGGTTCTCGGTGTTGCCGCCATGAACACATCCGTTTTGGAAACCATGATTTCTTCAGCCGATCTCAAAAAGCGTATTGCATTTAATGCTGCGGAAGCCGGGATCGATTATGCGTCAGGTCTGCTCAGAAGCGAGTTTTTTGCTAACAATCAATTAAGCATTGGCAGCTCTCTGGCTGCAGGTTCCTTACTACCTAAAGTGACATGGACCTTTGCTCTATCTGGAGCGAACAGTACATCTTCAACGAACTGTGCGGGTTCGCAATGGGTAAGCTGCTTCAATAATGGTGACCATTCTTCTTTGGGTTTGATCAATATGAATATTGGCAACAGCACCAACTATACCGTCAGTCTGCGGAATAATGATGACGGCGGAGGTCCCAATACAGATACAGACGGCATTATCTACGTCAGTTCGCTGGCAGTAATGGGAACAGGTAATAATGCCACTCGTGCCGCGCTTGAAATCGGCCTGAGCGGTTATATCAGCAATATCTCTTCGATCGCCGCATATACGGCACAGATGGCGGCGGGTGCGGGAAAGAGTTCCAATGCGGCAGATCTGACGGCAGTGTCCTCTTCCAACCTGATGCAACTAAATGCCGTGACAGATCAAAACGGCAGCAAGATTTATTAGGGGCGTCTGTTGTGGTAGTTTGCATGGATAGATACGGGGCATAAGAGTATTATGAAGATGGATGCAGACTCCCTTGGAAAGATATATTAGAGCGATATTTCACGCAATTTGTCGAATTCTTTTTTTTCGAATGGTAGTGTTAAAGATGTTGCTTAAAAAAAGCTGTTATTGCCGGTTCATTAAAGGGGTTCAGGGATATCATGAAAGAGACGACGGAGTGACAGCTTAAAAAAGGAAAATTACCGACCGGTTATAATTAAAATCAAGAGGAGGATTCATCGCCATGACAGCAGCAGCGTTTAGCTCAAACACTTTCTCAAAATGGATCATTAAGGTCTTTTTTCTGGCAATGCTGGCCTGCCTGCTGCTTCCTTCTCTGTCACACGGAGCCGGGCTGACGAGCGGGGAACTGCTGCTGGCGCAGAGCTCTCCGCAAGATCGCAGCGCCATCCTTATGGCCCTTAATTCATCTCAGGATGCTGGTTCAAGTAATCAGGTGAATCTGACTATGGCGGTGTCTCCCTCAAATGGAGGGAGTACTTCACCGGCAGCAGGCAATACTACCGCTGTAAACAAACAATCAACGGTTCAGATTGTGGCTACTCCAGCTTTTTGCTATCAGTTTCAAAACTGGACTACTTCTGGACAAGACAAAGACATTGACAGTCCTAACAGCGCAAGTGCAAACCTCTCAGTCCAAAGTCAGGACGTTATCATTACTGCCCATTTTGCATCGGTCAATTCTGTTATCTCAGCCAGCAATACTTCTGGCGGCGCCATCAGCCCCTCCGGGAATGTATCCGTCGCATGTAACGGCAGCCAGACTTTTACGATAACCCCCAACACCAGCAGCAATTATACCGTTACAGGCCTGATAGTGAACGGCGCTGTCCAGAATTGTGCCACAAATGGCTGTACTTACACATGTACTAACGTGACATCTGACGGTACCATTCAGGCATTTTTCGGTTCAAATATGGCGTCAAACATTATTTCCGGCTGCTCTACCAGCACCTATACCAGCTACAACGGCTCTTTTAACGCAACTGATTTCAACCTGATCGGGACCGCGGTGGTCAACGGTACCATATCGCTTCAGACAGGAAATCAGTCCCTGGACCCGAATCACATTATCATACCATTTACCCAGAAGGTGGGCGTTACATTTCTGTATGAAAGCGCCGGTTATACAAACAGTGTATTTGGGTGGAAGCTAGCGTCTGGCGGTATTGCGGGAGCAAATCATATTATCTATCAGCATCCAAACAGTGATGCAAGTTTTTCCGCTTCACATGGGATACTTGATGACGGTGAATGTATCGGAGGGGGAACACTTGCTGATGGCAGTGATTGTTCTACCAATCTTTGTTGCAGAACTTGGTCAACACTTGACCTCAATGGAGACGGGCAAATAAATATGCTGGATACCCGGGTTGTACTTGGGACGTTTGCAGGTGGAACAGAACTGGTATTTTATCTTGATGCCAGGGGAAATAGTTGGGGAAATCCAGGTATTTATTATACAAAACAAGCATGGAATACTGATAACTATACTGGAGACTGCCAGTCTTGGCAGGGAGCTGTGAATGGATCTTATTACGTGGATAAGCTTTTTTATTTGGGTTCTTATCCATCGTGTGTTAAGGGCAGTTGTTCCTCTTATATATGCGGACCCATGCAATGGATGGATCAGTCGGCTTTGAACCGTTTAAACCAACCGCCGTTATCTCTGGATTTTGGGAGTACGACCAAAACTGTTCGCCTCATACAAAATAAGCCGTTTCCTCATGCTATGGTTGGCGCTCCTGACTCTAAACCTAATGAGTGGATTTTGGGATGGGAAGACTTATACGGTGGCGGTGACTACGACGATGACGATATGGTATTTAGGATTGACCGACAGACCGGTGGCATGGCGCAGTTGGCGTCCAACAAGGCCATTACGCCGAGTGATCCTAACGGCTATTTCACGTCGGTGACATTTGAAACGTATGATAACATGCCCTGCGGGGGAAACAATACCATTAATTACTATGTGTCCGTTGACAACGGCGCCAACTGGGTTCAGATAGACAGTTGGGATGTCGTGAAAAGTTTTACAGGATCTGCCGGAAGTGAAACCATCGGCGCTGCAGTAAATAACTGGACGCCCGGAAACCCTGCCTTGACATACCGGATGCGGCGGGTGGATTTTGCGTCTCTGGGGCTGTGGGGGAATCAGCTGATCTGGAAAGCCGAAATGATCAGTAGCGACGCGGGCTGTGTACCGCAGATTGTCGATGTAAAACTCACCGGTTCGGTGGCTTCTCATGGTTCATTTTCCAGAGCTTCGCCCAGCGTACAGACCAACGTCCTTTATTCCGGAAGCTATGAAACGGCAGCGCCGAGCTGGACAGATAAATCACTTCGCGGCCATCTGATTGCCGAAAGGCTGTATGACCCGGCCGATCCTTCTACACAGTCTATTCAAACTCTGTGGGACGCTGGCAACGTGGTGACCAATATGTCTCCGGATAATCGTAAAATCTATTTTCCCAATGTCTCATCCAATGTTGTTGTCAATGAATCCATTGGAACCGGCGATGGCACGACGGCGATCTTTGCCGGAAATCTGGCGCATGCTCCTGTCTCTGCGCTCTCCATCAGTATCAACGGCGGCATCGAGACATTTACGGACCAGCATACCAATGTTCTGGTAGGCGATAAAGGGGGAACTGGAACCATCAACCGCTTTACAGGCGCATATAATTTAACCTTCAGCTCGGTGCCGACATCCGGGTTTCCGATCAAGGCCAATTACACCTATTATTCAACATCCAGCACATTGAAACCATTTACGGCAGGCAACGTCACCAACGCCATGCTGGGGATAGACAACACCAATATTCAGCCCACCGGTTATCTCTATGACTTTAACAAAGATGGTGCTATCACCAGTGCGGATGCCAATTGGCTGGTCAACTGGGTTCGGGGGTATGCAGACGGAAGCAACAGGACGACCAAAAAACAATGGCTGCTGGGAGCCATAGACCATTCCGTGCCCGCGGTGGAAACGCCTCCAGGAAGACCGGCCTGGTATTTCGGAACGGCAGTGAATTCAACCGAACAGGCGTCGTTTGATAATTTCGCCACCAATCTCGCATATAACCGGCCGACGGTGGTCTATGTGGGCGCCCGTGACGGTATGCTGCATGCGTTTAACGCCGGTGTGTTCAAATGGGGATATTGGAGCGGCGGTACCAACAGCACGTTTGTATGGGGAGACAATCCTCAGACGCTGAAATATCCATGCTGCACCAATGACGGCAGAATCGATACGCCGTTGGTCGAAAGCAAGGGATATTTTCAATGGACCAACACAACATCGCCAAGCACTTCCTATGCGAAAGGGTCATCCAACACGGCGCAATATGGCAACGGCTCGGAACTGTGGGCGTTTATTCCTGCAAACCTGATGTCGCGGCTCAAAAATAATTATCTGTCCGGCGATGATCAGGCATTTGTGGATGCATCGCCCACCATCAGCGACGTTTATGTCAATGGCGGCTGGAAAACCGTGTTGCTCAGCGCCGAGGGAAACGGGGGAGATTCAGTATTCTGCCTGGATGTCACCGATCCGACAAATCCCGCGTTCATGTGGGAGTTTTCGGATCCGGACCTGTTCACGAGCCGTTCATCGCCGGCAGTTGGTGCTATCGGACGTATTACCTATAATGGCACCCCAAAATGGGTGGCATTTTTTGTATCCGGTAAATCGAATAACAGTCAGATGTATCCATCCATCTATATGATTGATATTACAAATGGCAGCGTGCTGCAAAGAATTTATCTGGACTCCGAGCCCAATGGTATCGGCGGGGTTCCCAGCGGTCAACCCGCTGTCGTGGATTCAGATGGGAATGGTTATATTGATAGGATGTATATTGGTACGAATAAAGGATATTTGTACAAGGTAACGTTGCCGGATGACCCCACTGCTGTCAGCACCACTATTACCAATTGCGTGATCAATACCGATACCACGGATTCGCATGGCAATACGCTGCCATCGGATCAGACGCTTCAGCCCATTTACGCCTCGCCGGCGGTGGTGGTCAACAATACTTACAACGCTTCAAACAATGTTCAATCCCGCGTTGAAATTATGTATGGCACCGGAGATAATCCTTATTTTGATGAAAATCCCAACTCGGCGAATACGACCTACCATTTTTTTGCATATGTGGATACATCCGCCAAAGGTGCTTGTAACAGCAGCGGGGTTAACCTCGACTGGTTTTATACGCTGCCGGCGGGGGAGCAGGTGTTTGCATCGGCATTTGCCGCCGCAGGTGTCGTCTATTTCGGTACGGCCACATCGTCAACCGAAGATCCTTGCAGTGCGACCAGTGTGAACGGAAACGGCGGCAATCTGTATGCGTTTAGCGTCAATCAGTCAGAGAGCGCCATTCCGATAATCACCATTCATACCGGCAATATTCTTTCCTCGCCGGTGGTGGATGATGCGCACCTGTATGTCAAGACGGCCAATGGTTTGCTGGCGACGCCGGGAATTTACAACAACAGCACCCAGATGGCCGGTCTGCCTGTGACATCCATCACCACCTGGCGTGAAATATACGATAAGGATACACCGTTAAACTCAGCGCAGTAGCTCAGACAAAATGTGAAGACATGAGAAAGCGGAATGATTCTGAACTCATGCCTTCATATATTATAAGAGGTATTCCATGACAACCGATGTTGACAATCAAAAAGAGGCTGCGGAGACATCTTCTCTGGCGCTGACCAAAGGGATGGAAATGATGATAGCGGGTTTTATTCCCAATACCCGGTATTTTGACAGCCGCTTTGACCTGCTTCAAGTTCAGGTGGATTTTCTTAGAAAAGGCCAGGAAGATATCAAGTCTCAGATGGAAAAGCGTTTCGAGCAGTCCGACCAGAGACTTAATGAATTCAAAATTCAGGTGGACAAACGTTTCGAGCAGGTGGACAAACGTTTCGAGCAGGTGGACAAACGCTTTGAGCAGGTGGACAAACGCTTTGAGCAAGTGGATAAACGCTTTGAACAAGTGGACAAACGCTTTGAACAGATGATAGCGTCAATTGACAAGCTTTCTGAAAAACTGGATCAGCGAGATGAACGTTCCAGAGCATTCACCATTCGAATGTTCAGTATCGCCATTACCCTGTCGTTTATCGGCACTCTTGGCGTTATGCTGAAAGTGTTCGGGATTGTTTGATGATATAGGCTTTCAGAAAAATAATTTCGCTGCGTCATCGATCGGAGATATACTACAGTATTATCTCCTCCCTGCTGCCTTGCGAAATGAATTTTCTGAAAGCCTATAGAAACTTCAAGAAAAGAGATCGAGGCGAAAACGATGACAAAATGCCTGATATTTTTTTTCGCAATATCCGTCTGCCTGGGGCTGCATGCGAATGCCGCCGAAGCCGCCATGTACCGTTATAAAGACGCCAGTGGCGTCATCCGCTATACCGACAATTATTCCGAGATTCCAGCGTCTCAGCGAAAGGGGATACCGCTTCAGGAAGAAGATATCCAGCCTCCGGCCATGCCGCCTTCCGCAGTTCCCGCACCGGCGAATCGGCCTTCCGCCGCTACATCCTCCCAGACGGAAACCGATCAAACGCCATATCAGACAAACGCTTCAGACGCCATGAGCGATGACGCCCGAATCGATCAGCTCCTAAAGCAGAAAACAGCGCTGGACGCCGAGGTCTCTCAATTGACAAAGGAATCGCTGGCGCTTGCCGTGGAGAAAAAAACGCTGGCGAACAATGACGAGGTCAAGGCTTACAATGAAAAAGTGGAAAAACTGAATGCACGGGTTGTGGATTACGAAAAGCGGCGGGCCCTGTTTCAGAAAGAAGCCGAGGTTTTAGACGCCAGACTGAAACAAAAAATGCGTCCCGCACCGCCTGCACCTGCAGTGTCTCCCCAGCCGTCGTCGTCATGGTAACGCTTCAATCCCGCCTGACATCGCCGGAGGATATCCTGAAGATTCTGGCGTCCAAAGGGGTGATTTCCGAAAGACATTGCAGCGAGATATCCCGGCATTACGACCAGCTCCTTCAGAAAATTGAAAAAAAACAGGGGATATCCGGCAACGGAAACAGCTTGAAACCCGGATATCCCCTGACGGTTATCGATGTGCTGGCGTTTCTCAATCTTTCCAGAGCAGATATGCCGGACCGCATTCTGGATGAAGATACCATCTGCCAGATAGCGGCGGAAAGCTGGGAGATTCCCTATCGCAAAATCGATCCTTTAAAACTCGATCTGAATCAGGTGACGTCGAGCATTCCCATGTCGTTTGCCATCCGTCATCTCATGCTGCCGCTGACGGTTCAAAACCGGGTGCTGACGGTGGCGATGGCCAATCCGTTCGATCATGAGGCCATCAACGATATCGCACGCGCCACGCAGATGAAGGTGGATGTGGTGTTTGCGTCCCGGTCGGATATCATCAAGTTCATCAATGAATTTTACGGATTCAGGCATCATATTTCGGAGGCTGAGACCCGGTTCGGCGGCGGCATGGGCGTGGACCTGGGAAATCTGGAACAATATGTCCGCCTGAAATCTTCCGATGAGCTGCCGTCCAATGATCAGCATATCGTCAATGCCGTCAATCACCTGTTTAATTACGCGATGGATCAGCGGGCCAGCGATATCCATATTGAACCCAAGCGGGAAATCAGCCTGGTGCGGATGCGTATCGACGGCGTGCTGCATACGATTTACAAGCTGCCCCGAAATGTGCATCCGGCCATCGTCAGCCGGATCAAAACCCTTTCCCGCATGGACATGTCCGAAAAGCGCAGACCTCAGGACGGCCGGGTCAAGACGGACAGGGCCGGAACCGAGGTTGAAATCCGTATTTCGACGATTCCGGTCGCTTTCGGCGAGAAAATCGTCATGCGTATCATGGATCCGGACGTGTTGTTTCAGGATCTGGAAAAGCTGGGATTCACGCCGCGTGACCTGATCCGCTTCAATCATTTCATCAAGATGCCGCATGGCATTGTGCTGGTTTGCGGTCCTACCGGAAGCGGCAAATCCACGACGCTCTATTCCACTTTGAGGGAGCTGTCATCACCGGATATCAACATCACCACCATCGAAGACCCCATCGAAATGGTCAATGAGGATTTCAACCAGATTGCAGTGCAACCGGCGGTCGGCATCACTTTTTCTTCCATTCTGAGACATATCCTGAGGCAGGATCCGGATATCATCATGATCGGGGAAATGCGGGATCTGGATACTGCGCAAAACGCTATTCAGGCGGCGCTGACCGGCCATCTGGTGCTGTCCACCATTCATACCAACGATGCGCCTTCCACCGTCATCCGCCTCCTTGATCTGGGAGTGCCGGCCTTTTTGATTCAAGCGACGCTGGTGGGTATCCTGTCCCAGCGGCTGGTGCGCAAGATTTGCCCTTATTGCCGGGAATCTTTTCAGATGGATGCAGCGGATCTGCTTCAGTTGGGGATTGTCACCGGTAAAAAAGGAAGTATTGAGCTTTTCAGAGGCAAGGGATGTGACCGTTGCCGGGGCACCGGATATCACGGCCGGGTTGCGGTATATGAGGTGTTGGCCTATTCGGAGGCTATGAAACGGCTGACACACGATCCGGTGGATTTAAATGTTCTCCGGCAGGAAGCCATCGCTCAGGGCATGGTGACCCTTCGGGAAAACGCCGTCGAAAAACTGCTTCAGGGTATTACCACATACCAGGAAGTGTTGCGGGTTACCTGGGAACAGGCATAATGTGAACGCCTGCCCCCTGCCTTCCGTCCTCTGCTCACGGCGCCGCCTGTCCGAATTCCGGGCGGTAATCCGGCCATGTTTCCGAAATGGATTTGGGGATAGCCGTCAGTGAGTTCAAAATCCGCTCCGGCGTGAATACCAGGCGTTCCAGGTATCCGAGGGCGGTTTCGCCGATGTTTTGCAGCGGAACATGATGGATGTCCGGGTTTTTGAGCGAGCCGGTGACATCCACATAATATACCACCAGGGAGTGATCTTTTCCTGTCAGGATATGGCCGATAAGCGGTATTTTGCTGACGATGGTGTCCACTGTCCCAAGCGGCTGAAGCCCGATCTTCATCTGAATCTGGTCCCCACGATTCAGGTCGATCACCCCCGCACCGGCGGCGTTGATGGCAGGGCTTTGCAGAATCAGGTTCTTGATCACGATTTTCCCTTTTTCGATTTCAAGATCGCCCGCAAGCCGGTCAAAGTAAATGCGCTTTTCTAACAGGCCGGGATCGCCGGGTTTATAAAGGCGCTGCAGGCTGATCACATCCAGAATTTTTAAAATAGTGCCGGACTGCGATATCCACCCTTTTTCCACAAGCAGTTTAGCATGACCGCTGAGACCCGAAAACTTGCCGGAATCATCCGGATTTTTCAGGAATATCATGCCTTCTATCGACACGCTGCCATCCAGCATATGGGCGCCGGGCAAAAATATCTGCATCAGGTTCACGGCGGGTTCCTGGACAATGTGGATGTGTCCCGTCCAGTTCGTGTCAGGCTTTGGCTGAAATGTCTGATGTCCCTTGAATTCCACATAGCCTTTGCCGACGGGCTGCAGCGCATTTTTTACGGTTACTCCCGAAGCGCCGACTGAGCCTTCGGCTTTCATCGGCCCGTAATTCCATCCGGTCATCGCAACCGATGGAAACATCGCGTGAATCAGCTCCGGCGTATCTCCGAGAACGCTGATATCGGCCGAAAATGTCTCTCCGGAGATATCGCCGGTCCCCTGAGCTGTAAATGTGGATTTTCCCCAGGCACCATTGCCGTTGAAGCGCAGATGCTGAGGCGTATCAACGGTGATATCGGCCTTGTCAATTGTCAGCGGCAGGCGCAGCGCCGGATGCGCCAGATGCAGGGATTGAAACGATACGGCGCCGGATGTGAGGGTGGGGACTTTTTGACCTGAAGCGGCGTCAAAGGAGATGTGAACGTTTGCAGCGCCGTCCAGACTGCTGATTTTCTGGAATTGCGACTGAACGGCCGGCGGTATTAATGGACATTTCTGAAGGCGCATGACATCCGTTGCCGCGATGTCTGCATCCACCGTTGTCTGGTACTGCGTCTTGTCTGCATAGAGATTAGGAATGACAACGGACGCACGGTGTATTACGGACTTTCCGAAATGTGCGGAAATATCCTGAATGGAAAGTGCTCCCTTATCAATAGTCAGTTTGCAGGCGGCGTCTTCAAACGTAATCCCGTTTGCAGCAGGATACTGAACCCGCAGATGCTGCATGTCCAGGTTCAGGCCGAGAACCGGGGCGTTTTCCGGCTTGTCGAGCGCCGCAATCTGCTCCGTTGTACCATCGAGCCTGAAATGATCGAGCCGGACATCTCCCTGCGTGATGGCAGGCAGAAGGTCCGCGGTCAGCCATTGGGGAAGCAGGGACTCGGGCAGGAGCGTCTTGAATGTACCGACAGGCATCATGGGGGCGCTGACATCCACATTCATTAATGTAACGCCTTTGACGGATGTCTGGATATACCCATGGGCCGACACGGACGCATCCGGCGTCATCAGCTTCAGCGATGAAATATCGAAGCGTTTTTGGGAAATACTGTAACTGCCATCGAGGATAATTTTCTGAAACCTGTACGGCTGCGCTTTTTGAACACCTGAAGCCGGAATATCGAAGCGGACATCCGCGGCTTCCACCGTACCGGGGATGCTGAATCCTGTTTTCGGATGGATCATGCTGAAAAAGCGCGGCGTCACGCCGAGCATCGCTGCGGAAAGTACTTCCCTGTTTTTGCTGTCCAAAACATGAACATTCTGACCATGCAGCATCGGCGATACGCCGACCTGAAATCCTCCGGTGTCCGTATGGATCGAATAACCTGTTTTAAGCGACACTCGCTGTAACACGTATTGCTGAACGGATGGCTGCCGGACGCCCCAGAATAAGACGACGACAAACGTCACGACGGTAAGCACTCCCGCCAGTATGATCCATTTAATGGTTTGAATCACGATATTCTCCTGTCTTTAATTTAAACGCATCTGAACTCTTGCGCATCTTCTGTGCTGAAAGCCTTTTTTAGTGCGAAAATGCCGCATATAAGCTGACGTAAGATCGCGGTGTTGTCAATGTCGGGCAAATGGACTGTCTCACAGTATCATCATGTATCACATAAACGCTGATACATGATGTATATACATTATTCACTTTCAATTATAATAGGTTATTTATTGAAATGCCATATTTTTTGAAATCCCTGTTTAACGCTGGATGTATCGGATGTGCTGCTGTTCGCGGACATGATAATGGAAGCATATCGTCTATCAAGATAACATCCTGTGTATATTTAAAATAAAAACAATGCCAGAGAAATGTTCGCAGATGGCATGAAACTTGATTATCTCATTAGGAAACATGCGGACTTTTTACGAAGCCGTCAAGATTTGTTGCCACATTCCGGAAAGTAATTACGTGAAACCATGTGATATCAATATCAGCAGAACTCTTGAGCTTGTCGAGCAGATGATTCTGTTGGCAGACCAGGGAGATGCAGACCGGGAAGATGCCGGCTGCGGTATTATGTATGGCATTTTGAGAGATTCGGCGTATCGCTTAAAGAAAATTGCCGAAAGGGAAAGAGAGTCTCATGTGCAGAAGGGATGGTGGCGTGACGACGATTGAGATGTAAACCGGATAGCGCCGTTTCACTATCTTGTAATTGGATGAACCGGTTTTATGTTCAGTAAATAAGAATTCAACATTTTATGATAAGGAGGAGTTACGTATGGCCAGTATCAAAGGAACTCGAACGGAAATCAATCTCATGAAAGCTTTTGCAGGTGAGTCTCAGGCCAGAAACCGCTATACCTATTTTGCAAGTAAAGCGGCCAAGGAAGGATTCGTCCAGATTTCAGATATTTTTACAGAGACCGCCAATCAGGAAAAAGAACACGCCAAACGGTTTTTTGGCTTCCTGGAGGGTGGTATGGCGGAAATCACTGCGTCTTTTCCAGCAGGTGTTGTGGGAACGACACTGGAAAATCTTTTGGCTGCAGCGGCTGGTGAGCATGAAGAGCATACGGATCTTTATCCCGGATTTGCCAAGGTAGCTCGTGAGGAGGGGTTTGAGGCCATTGCCATGGTCTTTGAAAAAGTGTGTGTCGCCGAAAGACAGCATGAAAAACGCTACCGGGATTTAGCCGCTAACGTACAGGCCGGCAAGGTATTCAAGAAAGATAAAAAAGTCACCTGGAGATGCAGGAACTGCGGATATCTCCATGAGGGAGAGGAAGCGCCCGGCATGTGCCCGGCTTGCGCTCATCCTCAGGCGCATTTCGAAGTTCTGGGTGAAAATTACTGATCTGACAGTCGGGTATCCCATCATTTAAAATGATTTCAAATCGAAAGGAGATCGTATGACTGAGAGACTGCAAGTTTATAAATGTGATGTCTGTGGCAATATCGTGGAAGTTCTTCACGCTGGTGGTGGCGAGCTTGTGTGTTGTGGCCAGCCTATGAAGCTGAGAGCGGAAAACACGGTGGATGCAGCTAAAGAAAAACATGTACCGGTCATCGAGAAAATCGCCGGCGGCTTTAAGGTGAAGGTCGGCAGTGTCGCGCATCCCATGGAAGAGAAGCATTTTATCGAATGGATCGAGATCGTTGCCGACGGAAAGGCGTATCGCCAGTTCCTGAATCCCGGACAGGCTCCGGAAGCCGTGTTCATGGTGGATGCTGCGACGGTTACCGCCAGGGAATATTGCAATTTGCATGGTCTCTGGAAATCCTGAAAGAAGCGTATGGCCTTCACAGCCTGTGCGTAATATCCGGGCGTTCGCTCTTGCAGGGTGAACGCCTGCCTCATAACCTGAATTCAGAAAGGAAAACGATATGGCAAGCTGGAAATGTCAGAACTGCGGCTATACCTTTACGGCGGATACGCCTCCGGATCAGTGCCCGTCCTGTAAGGAAAAATGCGAATTTCTCGATAATACATGCTATACGCCCGACTGTGCGGGGGACGGTGTGGACAAACGAATCGGCAAATAATTACACGGGGAGATAAAATGGCCAAAGCGCTTATTGTATATGCAACACGCACCGGTGAAACGGAGAAAATCGGCGAATTGATTGCCGAGGGCCTGCGGTTTTCCGGTGTAGAGGTTGACATGATCAAAACGACTGATGTAAAGAATGCAAACGAACTCAATGGATATGATGCGGTTATATTGGGCGCGCCTACCTATCACGGTGATATGATTCAGGGCATGAAAACGTTTCTCTTTCTGGCTGAAAAAGCCGATCTGGAAGGGAAAGTGGGAGGGGCTTTCGGCGCTTTCGGCTGGAGCGGTGAGGCGCCGGACCGTATTTATGACACCATGCTGCATATCTTCAAAATGAAAATGGTGGGGACGCCGTTGCGTCTGAAAGCCAGTACTCTGGGTGGTGGTATACAGATGGCCCAGGGTTATGGGAAGGATATCGCAAAACTCTTAACAGCCTAACCAAAGGGGAATATTATGACTACACCAAAACATTGTCCGGGATTTGAGCAGTTCAAGAATCTGAAATCGTTTACCTGTAAATGTCCTTCATGTTCAGCGGAGATCGAAGTCTTTTCGGACGAATTTGACAAAAAGCATACCTGTAAGTCCTGCGGGAAGGAAATAGATTTTACACAGTGCACACTCTCTGGCTCTTGACGAGAGGGGGCTCCATGCGAAAGGATATTATCCTGCGAATTGCAGCCATTGGGCTGTTATTGACGTCCATGTCTTTTGCCGCCGAAGTCAACAAGGGTGCAAAAGAAGAAACGATTCCGGCCGGCAGTCAAGGGGATGTCAAGTTTCCGCATGAATTGCATCAACAGTCGATTCAGGACTGTAAACTGTGTCACGATCTCTATCCTGAAACGCCAAATGCCATCTCTGGTCTGAAGCAGAAAGGCGCACTTAAACCCAAACAGGTGATGAACCAGCAGTGCGTGAAGTGTCATAACGCTAAAAGAGCGGCTGGCGTCAAGGCCGGGCCTGTCATTTGCAGTCAGTGCCACGGCAAACATTCCTGATCAACGATTTTTATTTTTTTATCTCATCCATACAAAGTTCAGAGTACGATAATCCTGACCGAGAGGCGCGTAACCCATTCGTTACGATACCAAGGGATATCGTATGACTCTGATACAGAAGTTCCTGAGCGTTCATTCATTATTACTGAAGAAAGGCTGCTATGCGGGTATTAGGACTTCAGGGGAGCCCCAGAAAAAAAGGCAATACTTATTATCTGCTCACCCAGTTTCTGGAAGAATGTCAAAAACAGGGAGCGGACATCCAGCTAGTTGATGTATGCCGGAAAAAGATTGAACCTTGCATGGAATATATCCTGTGCGAAAAAAAAGGAATATGCCCGATTGATGACGATATGAAGCGCGGGATATATTCCATGCTGCGCAGGGCGGATGTGATTGTAACGGCAACGCCCATATTTTTTTACAACACTACGGCGCAGCT
Organism: Desulfobacteraceae bacterium RAAP-1; assembly: GCA_001443525.1. Lineage (GTDB taxonomy): Bacteria > Desulfobacterota > Desulfobacteria > Desulfobacterales > Desulfatirhabdiaceae > RAAP-1. The sequence goes on from LKPX01000061.1 coordinate 15,255, forward strand.
TAAGGCCCTGATCGATCGCACCCAGACCTTATGGGCGCGGAAGTACAAGTTGAACCTGACCGACCCCAACCGCCTGTGGCGCAAAGGATTTACATTGGCGGTGGGAGCGACCCGCGGGAAAAATCTGTTTGAGGGCCTGCATCTTACCATGAAGTATTTTTATGATGCGGTTGGCGCCAGCGATGTCGGCAGTTTGACCTACCGTCAGATAGAAAAACCAGGTGACATGCAGCGGCTGCCCTCACTGCAACAGGATATCGAAACGGCGGTTACAGCGCTTCTGCTGCCGTTTCAGGGCAGGAAAAAAGTCCTTTTTACCGATGCAGCAGGTTCCTGTCTTGCTCAGATGGCCTGCGCGTTCACCCAGCTCATTGCCGGAGACAGGATGGATGCCGTTTGCGCGGGCTTTCAGCCTTCAGACAGACTGGATCCGGTCATGGTTCAGGTGATGGAAGAAAAAGGAATAGACATGGGATTTCGTGACCCCTTATCTGTCGAAGACGCTTTGAGCGGGAAAACGCCTGACATCGCGATCTCTGTGGGTGATGTTCCGCATCATGATGTACTGCCTGGAAGTTTGCGTTTCGACACGTGGAATTTTCAGGCGTCAGAAGACATTTACCAGATGCGTCAGGTCAGAGATGCTATCGAGGCGCGTGTGAAGGCTTTCATTCAACAATCAGCGTGACGGCGATATGCCCGAGGGTCAGGCGACTGGCCTTTTGGATGCGCCGTCCTGCTTTTTCGGGTGTTCACCCTATTCAACAAGGAGATAAACGTAAATGGATAAATATGTATGTACGGTCTGCGGCTATGTGTATGATCCAGCGCTGGGCGATCCGGACAGTGGTATCAAACCGGGAACCAAATTCGAGGATATTCCTGATGATTGGCAGTGCCCGGTGTGCGGTGCATCCAAATCCGATTTTGAAAAAGAATAGGCAAGACATATGAAATCTGTTGAAATTGCAAAAGGTATTTACGACGTTGGCGTGAATGACTGGAATATCATGGATTTTCATGGGCATTCCACACACCGCGGCAGCAGTTACAATGCCTTTTTGATCGTGGACGAGAAAATTGCGTTGATTGATGCAGTCAAAAAAGAATTCGCCGATGAGCTGATTGAGAACATCTCCCGAATTATCGATCCCTCGAAAATCGATATGGTTATCAGCAACCATACCGAGATGGACCATAGCGGCGGGCTGGCGCGCGTCATGCATCGGATCGGGGAAAATAAACCGCTGTACTGTTCCAAGATGGGGCAGAAAAATCTTTCGCTCCATTATCCCCAGCACTGGAACTATCATCCGGTTGAAAACGGTGAAACCTTGAGTCTTGGCAAACATACCCTGTCGTTTATGGAAACGCGGATGCTTCACTGGCCGGACAGCATGTTCACTTACCTGAAAGAGGAAAAGATACTGTTTTCCAGCGATGCATTCGGACAGCACTATGCGGGGTTTGAAAAGTTCGATGACATGATGACGGATGACATCATGCCGCACGCCAAAAAGTATTTTGCCAATATCCTGCTGCCGTACGCGCCTCTGATTCTCAAACTCCTCGATCAGGTTGCGGCGATGGGGCTGGATATCCGGATGATTTGTCCGGACCACGGCATTATCTGGCGCAAGGATCCGGGAAAGATCATCGACGCCTACGCCCGCTGGGGACGGCAGGATACCCTTCGAAAGGCCGTGGTTGTGTATGATACCATGTGGCACAGCACCGAAAGAATGGCTAACGCCATTGCTGCCGGGTTAAACGCAGAAGGGGTTGCGGTCACTCCGATGTCTCTCAAAAAGCATGACCGCAGCGATATTATGGCGGAAGTTCTGGACGCCAAAGCCATTGTGGTGGGATCTCCTACGATGAACAATGGCCTTTTCCCCACACTGGGCGATTTTTTAACCTATATGAAGGGTTTGAAACCCAAAAACAAGATCGGCGCCGCATTTGGTTCTTATGGATGGAGCGGTGAATCGGTCAAACTTATCAGTCAGGAACTCGAAGCCATGAAATTTGAGCTGGTCGATCCCGGCGTTCGTGTGCAGTACGTTCCGGATCAGGCTGCGCTGGACGCCTGTTTCGCCCTGGGGCAGAGGATCGGACAGGCGATATAACCCGTTCTTTTGTACATTCATGCCGTTTTGAGGTTTCCGCTGTATCACGTATGCGCCTGACGGTGGGTTGTCGCACCGGCCAGGCGCTTCTATTTTCTCCCGTCGCTTCTTCCCTGGAATCCATTTGAGAAAACTTTACGATCATGATACGTTTGATGGTATATCATGATTTCATACAATGCCGGATGACGTTGATGTATGCTATATCAGAAGGAGTTCCCCGCGCGTTATGGAAACCGTATTGATCGTTGACGATGAAAAAAACTATCCGCTGATTCTGAGTGCAGTCCTTCAGGAAGAAGGCTACGAAGTTCTGACGGCCAATAGCGGTCCGGATGCGCTGGATATTTTGAATCATTCCGATGTAGATCTGGTGCTGACCGATATGAAAATGCCCGGAATGGACGGTATTGAACTGATGGAAAATGTCAAGCGTCTCAATCCATCCATTCCAGTCATTATGATGACAGCATACGGAACCGTGGAAAAGGCTGTGGAAGCCATGCAGAAGGGGGCGTACAATTACATACTCAAGCCCTTTGACAATGAAAATCTCATTGTTTTTGTTAAAAAAGCCATTGACATGCACCGTGTCCTTCAGGAGAATCGAAGGCTTCGGGATGTTGTGGAAAATCGTTTCCATTTCGACAACATCATCGGCAAAAGCAAGCGGATGATAGAACTGTTCGATCTGATCCAGAAAATGGCGCGATCTTCGGCTACAGTACTGATCGAAGGAGAAAGTGGAACCGGCAAGGAACTTGTAGCCAAGTCCATTCACTTCAACGGTCCCCGTAAAGATAAACCTTTTATTGCCGTCAACTGTTCGGCGCTGTCGGAACATCTGCTTGAAAGTGAGCTTTTTGGTCATGAGAAAGGAGCTTTTACCGGCGCAGTCGCCACGAAAAAAGGCCGTTTTGAACTTGCCGATACCGGTACACTGTTCCTGGATGAAATCGGCGAGCTTTCGCAAAATCTCCAGGTCAAGCTGCTGCGCGTGCTTCAAGAGCGGGTATTTGAACGGGTCGGCGGGGTGAAACTCCTGCCGCTCAATATTCGTATTATCGCCGCTACCAATAAGAATTTGAAGCACGAAACAGAAACGGGCCGTTTTAGGGAAGATCTGTATTATCGGCTCAACGTGCTGCATCTGGTGCTGCCGCCTCTCAGGGAACGGCTGGAAGACATTCGTCTTCTGGTAGCCCATATGATTGAAAAATATGCTGCGGAACGGGGTGGAAACGCGCCGGTTTCCGGAGTGGATCAGGATGTGGATCGCCTCTTTTATGAATATGCGTGGCCTGGAAATGTTCGGGAACTCGAAAATGTTATCGAGCGGGCGATGGTGCTGTGCCCGGGAGATGTTATTCGGGTGTCTGACCTTCCCATGGAATTTAAAAAAAACATTCCTTCGTCATTACATCTTGACGATATTCCCCCCAATGCAAAGCTTTACGATACCCTCGATATGGTGGAACAAACCATGATCAAGCGGGCGCTGACCCTTTCGCATAACGTACAATCTCATGCTGCGGAACTGCTGGGAATTGGCAAAAGCGGTTTAAACCAGAAAATCAAGAAGTACGGAATCAAGGTGGATGCCTGACAGGGTACACTTTGATAAAATCTTATTGATTTAACCTACCATGAGCGTTAAAAATCAACACATGTATATAGTGATATTTCTGCGCAGGGTGTACGGACGTACAGTCTGCTGATGTCTTTTTAAATTCAATGGAAAAGGAATGACGGTTATGACAAGGAAATCTGGAATGTTATTGGTAGTACTGCTGATTTTACCGGCGATGATGCTCATGGCTTCCTGCGCCAAAAAGAAAATATACTCGGAACCGACTTCAGCGTCACAGCTTTCGGATGATGAAGCGGCCAGAGCGCGTCAGGATGCGTTGGACAAACAGCGCAATATCGATGAACAAGGCCTGAATGGTCAAGGGATTGGCGCTGGTTCCGGGAAATCAGGAAAATTCGGCAGAGATGGCGCTGGTGGCGGTGCGGGTTCTGTTACCCGAAGCAGTTTTGTGTCTGAAGATATCTATTTCGAGTTTGACAGCTCTTCGCTTGTAGCAGAAGCCCGGGATACTTTAAAACGCAAGGCCGATTGGATGCGTGCAAACCCCAATGTGTCCGTTGCCATCGAAGGATATACGGACGATCGTGGTACGGTTGAATACAACCTGGCGCTGGGAGAGCGAAGAGCGGAAAGCGCCAAGTCCTTTCTGGCGGATCTGGGGATACCTGCCTCTAGAATGACAACCATTAGCTATGGTAAAGAGAGGCCTGCCGATCCTGGACACAACGAAACCGCCTGGGCTAAAAACAGGCGTGTCCATTTTGAAATCAAAAAATAACGACTTTTTAAAAAGTCGCTTGAATTCCAACTGTTAAGAAGCTATCAACCCAATAGCCACTTGCCGGGAAATACCCGATGAATGCTGTCCGCGGTAAAATTCTCATTGCCGACGATGATCCCACTGTCCGGATTGTACTCACCAAATTATTCGAGAAATCCGGTTTTGAGGTCATCGCTGCGCAAAATGGCAAAGAAGCCGTGGAGCGCCTTACCAGCGACATTCTTGCCGTCATTCTGGATCTGGATATGCCGGAAATGAATGGCATCGGGTGCCTTCGGTATATTCAACAGCATATGGAGGACATCTCCCCCATCATGCTCACTGCCAACGAAGATATTTCAAACGCTGTCGAAGCGATGCGTAACGGCGCGTTTGACTATATCACCAAGCCATTCAATCCCCTAAAGCTGAGGGCTCTGGTGGATAAGGCCATTGCAACGGATGCTCAGGCCCGACGACTGCATCAAGTCGAAGCGGAACTGGCTCATGCCAGGGAGCACGAAATCGAGATGGCTGCCAGAATTCAGCAAACGCTGTTGATGGGTGCGCCTCCCCGGGATTTCAAAGGGCTTGAAATCGCCAGCGCCACCATTCCATCTCACAAGGTGGATGGGGATTTTTATGATTTTATTGCTGTCGATTCAAAGCGTCTCGATGTCATTGTGGGCGATGTCATGGGAAAAGGCATTGCATCTGCGCTGATGGGCGCCGCCACCAAGAGCTATTTCATGCATGTCATCCATGAGTTAGGGTGTGCCGCCTGTCATATCAATCCGTATCCGGAAGCTGACGCCATTGTCTCCGGTGTTCACGCCGCGATGATTCATCAGATGGAAGCGCTCGAAACATTCGTTACGCTGTGTTATGCACGTTTTGATATGGCGTCCAGCCAGATGCGCTTTGTTGATTGCGGACATATGCGAACGATTCACTATCGCTGCCAAACCGGCAACTGCACTCTGCTGGAGGGCGTCAACATGCCGCTGGGGTTTCCTGAAACCGTGCCCTTTACACTGCATACAGAATCATTTGGGCTCGGAGATCTTTTTTTCTTTTATTCAGATGGCCTGACCGAAGCCATGACAACCGAAGGGCAGCTTTTCGGAGAGGACCGGCTGACGGCGCTCATACCCCAATATGCCGCCATACCGCCGGATCAGATTATCCATCGGATATGGAAAGATATTGTTGCGTTTTCAGGATCTGAAACATTTCGGGATGATTTTACCTGTGTTGTGGTTAAAATTACGCCATCCCTTTTGATGCCATCCGGTTCATCAGAAAAACATGGAGAATTTTCAATGAAATTTTCCAGTGATTTAAGTGAATTATCAAGGATTCGCCATTTTGTCCGAGATGCTTGTATAGCTGTCTTTCCTCAATTGCTGAACGAAGATCGCATATCCATGATTGAGCTGGCGGTAACCGAAGTGGTCACCAATATCATCCGTCATGCGTATGGAGGCGTTTCAGACAAGCCCATTGAAATCAGCATCGGATTCGAAAATAATGCACTGATGATCGAGTTTTTGGACCAGGGAAAAAGTTTCGATCCTGACCGGGCCCCCCCACCGCAATTCGATGGTTCCCGGGAAGGCGGTTTTGGGCTTTATATTATTTCCCATATTGCCGATGATGTTGTATATGAAAAACGTCAGAACAATACCAACCGCACCCGATTGAAAATTTATCCCGGACACGGCCCCGACAGCGCCCCGGATGTGTAAACGCTTTAGAATATCGCGATGCAAGGAAAATGTATGGAGATGTTTTCAGAAACAGATGGAGATGTCGTCGTTGTTGTTGTACTGGCGGACGAACTGGACGCAGACAACGCCAAGCGGTTCAAATCAAAGATGGCTGACATCATCGGCAATAACAGGAAATTTGTACTCGACATGGGGCAGGTACGGTTTGTGGACAGTTCGGGGTGTGGCGCGTTATTGTCGGCTCTTCGCCAGATCAGCGCAGCCGGAGGCGATCTGAAGCTGGCCAATGTGCAGAAGTCCGTTCAGTCCATGTTTGAACTGGTGAGGTTGCATCGTATCGTTGAGATGTTTGATACCAGAGAGGCTGCCGTAAAGTCTTTCGGTTGAGGAGTCATTGAAAATGAGCGGGAATCCGAACCCAGTGCTGTCTGTTTCCGATCAGAAAGATACGCGGATATACGCGGCTTCTGAACGGGTCGAAATGATGGAAGCCCTGTATCGGCGTTTCGGTGATGGCGGCATGACCACGCTGCGCAATCGGATCCATTATCTCCGAAAAAAACTTGCGTGGGTTTTTGTTATCAGACTGGCTCGATTCATCAAACGCGGTCTGGATATCGGAATTTCTTTGTCATTGCTGGTGCTGTCAAGCCCGTTACTGCTGGTGGTCGCATTGGCTATTAAACTGACAGACGGGGGCCCTGTGCTTTTCTGGCAGAAACGTGTCGGGAAATGGGGCAGAGAGTTCTGGTTTCCCAAGTTCCGCTCCATGATTGTTGATGCGGAAGCCATCCGCAATGATATTCTATCCCAAAGCCATCATCAGGACAGTATTACATTCAAGATGAAACACGATCCGCGGGTAACCTGGATCGGCCGTATCATTCGTAAATACAGCATTGACGAGTTGCCTCAGCTTCTGAATGTACTGAGGGGTGAAATGTCGCTTGTAGGTCCACGGCCGCCGCTGCCTTCCGAAGTCGCCCAATACACACTCATGAATCGCAGAAGACTGGATGTCAAACCCGGATTGACCTGCTCATGGCAGGTAAGGGGACGGGGTGACATCCCATTTCCGGAGCAGGCCCGGCTGGACGCTGAATATGTGGAAAGCCAGAGTTTGTGGCTCGATATCCGGATACTTCTGAAAACAGTGCCGGCGGTATTGACCGGAAGAGGCGCATATTGACCGCAATCGCCTGATTCCAGTTCGCATTCAAACTGATACCTTTGTCAGCTTCGCTGTGCCGCGATTCGACGTACTGAATGTACAGTCTCATCGCTGCTCGCTTGCTTTCGCGGTCTCAGTCC
>LKPX01000062.1 GCA_001443525.1 Desulfobacteraceae bacterium RAAP-1
AACCTGCAAAACAAAATCTGTTGTCGTTTTTCACGGTATTCGATATATGTCGGCAAATACAGGCGTATTTTCATTTTTATAGCTTTCGGCCCATTTGGTGCTGCCATTTTTGAGTGTATTGCCGACCTTAATGGGGTGCAATACCGGATCATGATAGTATTTTTTGAGCTTCAATCGTTTTAATTCGCAGATGATACGAGTTTTTGTGGTATCGTGATCCCGATCTCTTTTGGCATTTTTCAGGCCAAGGTTTTCATTTTGGATGTAGGTTTCAAAGAACTGGATTTTTTCCTGGCGACTGCTGCGATCTTCATGAAACAAAACCGGATTGAAGCCTACAACCAGCCGCTGGCCATCTAAAACACCAGCATCGGAGAAATAAAGATCATCATCGTATTTATGAAAATCTGTAATTATACAGTTCACTTTCTTTTCTAACGTCCCGTTCGCATCGCGTTCTGCAGGTAAACAACAACAGATGAATCAAACATTCCTTCTTCCTCTTTGTTTATCACTGAAGATGCATATAAAAATGGAATTCTACCTATCTCATACTCGATATTCAGCTCTGTATTGATGAGGAAATATGATATTGTTTAAGAATAATAGTATTTTATATTCAAAAAATTCAAGGGGCGATCTTAACGAAATTACTGGTTTTGATGATACTCAAAAGGAACTCTCCATTTTTTTGACGCAACTCTTCGATACCTTATTTCCGGTTGGAATATTTTTCGGCGGAATTGCCTTGACCGCCTCGATATATCGTTCGATACATTATGGGTGGTATTTTACTCTTTTCCTGAATGTCGGAATGTATCTGGTTAGTGTGGTCATTCTTATCTTTCGGCGCTACTTACCCTCCATTTTTATGTTTTTAGTCATGATCGGTCTCATATCTATTGAAGTCATTCATTCATTTTTGTATAGAGGCGTAGCAAGCGCCGGTATGATGAATTTGGCGATAGTCTGTATTTTTACGGGGATATTTATCGGTAAAAAAGCAGGAATCTTTGCCGTTGTTGTAGGTGCATTTTTTGCTTTATTCTGTGGTATAGGTTTTTCTGTTGGTGCCCTAAAGATGAGCATTGATATCAATGATCACCTCTTGATATCACTTACATGGTTTATCGACATCTCTCTTTTTATCATGTACGTCATATGTCTGATCCTCACAGTAAATGGTATGCAACGACAAATCATCAAATCCCTCTATGAATCAAAAGAGACAGCGTCACATTTAAAAACTGAAATTGAAATGCGAAAGCAGATCGAATGCGAGTTAAGAGACAGTGAAGAGAAATACCGGAGCATATTTACCAATGCAGCCATGGGAATATTCCAAAGCAATTCAGAAGGACAATATCTGAACGTAAATCCAGCATACGCCAAACTTCATGGCTTTGATTCACCAGAGGAATTTTTAACACATATTGCTGATGTTGAATCATGTATTTCTCATGAAGATTATAGGCAATTCAGTCAATTTCTTGACACGGAAGGTATCGTCGAAGGCTATGAACTTCAAAAATATCATAGAACTCGGGATAAAATATGGGTTCTGGCCAATGTGAGAAGAGTATTGGATAAAAATGGACAAACTTTTTATGAGGGTACTGTTCAGAATATTACTGACCGGAAACGCGCCGAAGAGGCGCTTCGGGAATCCGAGGGTAAATTCAGGGATCTTGTCGAAAAATCACTCGTCGGTGTATATCTCGTACAGGATGATATATTCAAATATGTTAATCTGAAATTTGCCGAAATCCTTTCTTATACCGTTGATGAGATTCTCGATAAGGTAATGGTACAACAAGTGATCTTTCCGGAAGATTGGCCTATGGTAGACGAAAATATCCGCAAGAGAATATCCGGAGAACTGGAGTCATGTCATTACGAAATCAGAATAGTCACAAAAAACAAGCAGGTTCGAAATGTGGAGACATATAGTTCAGTCACAAAATATAAGGGGAAACCGGCAGTTATCGGAACGCTGTTAGATATAACCGAGCGAAAACACATTGAACAGGCTCTTCTTGAATCCGAAGCCAAATATCGCACGGTGGTGGAGAACTCTCTCATTGGTTTCTGCATTGTTCGAAACGACATCTTTCAGTTTGTAAATCAACGGTTTTGCGAAATAACCGGCTATGGATATGATGAGATCGTAACTACCAACTATATGGACTTAGTTCATCCTGATGACCGAATAAAGATGCTTGAACATATTCATAAATGTCTTCATGGAGACAAGTCTGAAAGTGAACACAATTTCAGAGCAATCAGAAAAGATGGCGAGGTGATTATTATAAAGGCTTTCTGCAGCCTTTTAATTTATGGCGGAAGTATGGCTCTTTTCGGGACATTCATGGACGTTACCCAAGAAAAAACTCTGGAATCCCAACTTCGTCAGGCGCAGAAGATGGAAGCTGTTGGAACTCTTGCAGGTGGTATTGCCCATGACTTCAATAATATCCTTACCGCCTTAATTGGCTATGGAATGCTCCTTCAAGCCAGAACGGAACCAACAGACCGTTCACGGTTATATGCAGATCAGATACTGTCTGCTTCTCATAAATGTGCAAACCTGACTCAGAGCCTTCTGGCCTTTAGCAGAAAGAGTCCTATATCACTCAAGCCCGTTGAGCTTAACGCCATCATCAGGGGAACAGAGAAACTCCTAAGACGCCTTATCACGGAAGATATCACGCTGGAAACACACCTGTCCGAGCGTGATATGATTGTTTTGGCAGATTCCTCACAGATTGATCAGATACTCTTCAATCTCATAACCAATGCCAGGGATGCCATGCCGCGAGGAGGAAAACTAACTATCCGTTCGAAGCAGGTATCTCTGGACAATAATTTTATTCTGGATCATGGATTTGGCGAGGCAGGGTGTTATGTGCTCCTTTCCGTTGAGGACACAGGAACGGGCATGGACGCAAAAACATTGGAGAAAAGTTTCGATCCCTTTTTTACCACTAAAGATATGGGGAAAGGGACAGGCCTTGGCCTTGCCACTGTTTATGGAATTGTCAAACAACATAATGGATATATCACGGTCGACAGCGAACCCGCCAAGGGAACATCTTTCCATATCTATCTCCCGGCAATTAAAGCTACCATAAAAGAAGAATGCTTTTCCACAGCGGATATTCATGGAGGACGGGAAACGATTCTCATTGCGGAAGACAACGAAGAGGTAAGGCATTTCATAAAAGAGATCCTTATTCAATATGGTTATACAGTCGTTGAAGCAGTGGATGGAGAAGATGCTGTAGCCAAATTTCAATCTCATCAGGGAATTGATCTCGTCATACTCGATGCTGTCATGCCCAAATTGAACGGCAAAGATGCATACGATATTATACAATCATTTCAGTCAACAACCAGATTTCTCTTCATAAGCGGTTATATGCGGAACATTATCCTCGATAAAGGGATCAGAGAAAACGAATGCGATTTTCTTAAAAAACCCCTGTTGCCTAACCAGCTTCTGAAAATGATCCGAGGAATTCTCGATAGAAAGGAATGAACCTTTAATTCATTCCTGTGCCTTATACGAGACTCCAATCATAAATATCCGGACGTCTGTCATGCAATACTGTCATTTTGTTTCGGATATCGCGCACCCTGTCTGTATCGACAATGGTTGTCAGCAGCGTTTCGCTGGATTCATCCGCCTCCACAACGGTTTCTCCCCACGGATCCACAATCACCGAGCTGCCGAAATAGGTGACGACGCCATCTGGACCGAAATCTTCGCTGCCGACATGATTGACCCCTACCATAAACATCTGATTTTCAATAGCTCTTGCACGCACCAGAACCTTCCAGTGTTCAAGTCGCGGATATGGAAATGCAATCGGGCACAGCACCATTTCCACACCTTTAAGCGCATAGGTTCTGAAAAGTTCCGGAAACCGGATGTCATAGCAGATGGCCAGTCCTGTCCGTGCCCAGGGTGTATCCACAATGGTGATGGACTGTCCGGCAGCCATGTGTTGTTCCTCATGCAGAAGACTGAACAGGTGTATTTTCCGGTAAACGCCCCTGCACAGTCCCATATGATCGAAGAGCAGGGATGTGTTGAAAATTCGGCCATCTTCATTGATTGTCGGAAATGAGCCGTTGATCCATATCCTGTAGCGTTTCGCCAAGCTTGCTACATGGCGGATGGTCGCTGCATGTTCAGAAGCCATGCGCTCATTGGCGCCCCAGTTAAAGCCCGTGGTCCACATTTCGGGAAAACAGATCAGATCGCTGCCCCGCCGTGCGGCTTCCGCTATCCAGCCTTCCGCTTTGGAAAGATTTTTTTCAGGCTGCGCGACAGCCACTTCCATCTGTGCGATGGAAATTGAAAAAACCATGATCGCCTCCTTTGAGAGCATGACGTCAGAAATCTGCAGGCGCTTCCGGCCACAAAACATTTCGGATTTCCGACAGGTACTGTGCGGAATTGTTCAGATAAAACGCGAGTGCTGATGAAAAATTTTTACCGATAATGCCATCGACAAACATCATACTGATATCCCGCTGTTTGTCGAGAAGCTGCAAGACTTCCAGCAGTATCTGGCGCTCTTCGGCTGAAAGGGTTTTCGCCAGCATCTTCATGGCGGTGCGGCCTCTTGGCTGATAGTCCCAGAAATAAAGAAGGTCCAGCGCATGAATCATCATGATACGCTGAAGTTCCATGGCATCGCCGGACAATGGCTGATTCATGGCGCCGAGAACTTCCAGCACATTTTTTTCCGGAAACAGCATCTCCAGGTTGGCGTAGGTTTCGAGGATTTTGGCCAGCTTGTCCTCATAATCACGAATCCGCGAATGGATATTCTGATACCGATCTGCAGCGCCTTCAAATACGCCGGCGACAAAATCCGAAGCGGCTTTCGAAATAACGGCCGCCCATTGTTGCAGGATTTCATCAATATCGGTAATTCCTGCGATGGATAAAATGCCGCCGATAGCAGCATTGAAAAAAATCGCTACCGGAATACCGATAATGTTACGGAAGAAATTACCGGCAATCACGGTTTTCGTAAATCCTCGGAACGTATTGTGGCATGACGTGTAAATACCGTTGGACAGCGCCATGACCGTATATACCAGAAAGGGACTGGTTGCCGTCGTAATTCCCATCAGCCTGTCCAGAACAAGCGTTTTGATCAGTGCATCCAGAAGCGGTACTGACAGACCGGTGTAGAGCAGTGAATCGCTGATACGCTCCCAGTTTACATAGTCCCGCCATCCCAGCAGCGGAGATCGCTGCAATCCCCCGCCGCCTAGTATGGATTGAAGAATATTGCGCACGCCGGTGATTCCAAACCAGATGAATGCGCCGCCAAATCTGAGAACCCACCAGTTGTACCGTAATGCAAACGATAAAAACGCAGGGATGAATCCGATGGTCATCTTAAGAATATTCTGTGTCAGGGTATTCATGTAGTTCAGAGAAAACAACGGTTTTTTTACCGCGATATCCGGTGGGGCGTCTATATACAACTGGTTACCGGCGTTTTCATGAATGCCCCCCAGAGTGACGATATTGCCCGGAGTTTCCATACGCGTGGTGTGCTCCAGCGCTATCCAGTCGCCCTGGTGCTCCTGAATCAGCCAGCGAACACCTGGAATATTGGACATCCATTCGTAGAGATGGCTGAGCAGAAAGCCATGTATTTTTCTGGGAATATGGGTCACCCGATAATATGCCGTCATTCTGAAGGGGATGATCATGCGGCCGGAACCGGATTGCGCAATTTCCCTGATCGCAGAACGCGGCAGCGAATCCATGACCGCCAGTCCCATGCCGTGCATCCGTGGGGACTGGCCTGTGGAATCACTTCCGATTCTGGACTTTAATGGCGTTCCTTTATACATGACTCGCAGCGAATGAATATCATTTAATATGCTCGTCAGCTTTTCGACGCGATCTGCCTTATCCGGCATGACGGAAGCTGCAATCTGATCGATGATGGTCCGGATGAGACGTTTGAGCGTAATGACGTTGCCATCGTTGAGAGCGCTCTGGAGACGGGAAATTTCAGAGATAAACGCAGTTTTTCCGCTGGCGTAATCCTTGAGGTTGAACGATTCCAGCCGCGTTATAAGGCCTTCGCAGTCATACAGAATTTCCAGTACATCCGCAGGATGCAGCCCCGTCAGCGTCAGGGTAATGCGATAGCCGGTGTGCAGATGCACCAGCCGCTGCAGCAGTTCATGCGGGGGCAGCGTCAGCAGGGATGGAACTCCGGGTTCATCATGAACCTCAAGCGTATCTGGGATATCATTGTTTTTTAGATGGCTGAGAAAACAATCCAGAATGGTTTCAGAATCCATCCTGTTCATTTCGGAAATCAGTGCTTCGATACGCAATTTCTCTTCCGAAGAGGCCGCAGTGTGCTGAGCCTGAAGATCCGCCCCCCTTTTTTGCAGTTCCGGAAGAAGCCGCCCATGAATGAATTTAGCTAAATGCAGCAGTGAGGCCTGGCCGGGTTTGACAAACTCCAGAAAGTCCGCAGGAGAGACTGTATCAAGGTGAATTCCGTAAGTCGTATTGATAACTGGAAGTGACTGCCGGTTAAAAATGTCGAGTACTTGCAGTATCTCTTTCTGGCGGTATTCCGAAACCTTGTAACCTTCTTCCATCAATGACTGGACCTGCGGTTCCGCCAGAAAGCAGAGAAAAGACTGGGTGTCGATAAATCCTCTGGGCACCCATATCAACTGCGCGTAACGGTTACGAAAACGGACGGCGAATTCGATGCCGATACGCATTTCGATGCCCATAATATCGGCGGCCTCCAGAAGTTCTGCGGCAAACTGGGCCTGGATATAATTGTAATACACCACGCGCAAACGACGGATACCCTTGAGCCATGCATCCATGATCAGATGCGTGGCCGATTTGCGGCCTTTGGTGTTGATATCATGGACATGATCATCAAAGGCCAACTGGTTCCAGGCTTCCGGCATTTCCAGTAAATGGTGGCGGCGCAGTTGCCGACGCACAATACGGGGTTTACCCAATGCCGTAACCCTGAAATCGTGCGCAAGCTGAAGCTGCCGGAATTCATCCTCTCCGGTCCGCACCAGTTCTTTCATGATTTGCAGCAATGCCCTGGCTGTGTTTCTGGGCATGGCGCCTTCCGATGCGTTTAGAACCTCATCCCTCAGGGCGCGAAGAGCACCGATACGTTCATCCTGCTGTCCGGCTTCCAGTGATTCGAGCAGGTGAATGACCGCATAGGCAATCCGCAGTTCCTTGGGTTCCGCCATTTTTTTGATGCCATGCGGATGGAAAAAAGGAAAAAATTTGCGTTTGTTATATTCCTGACGATTTTTCCGGTTCAGAACATCATTGACGATAGCAAGCAGCCCGTGGTCTCTTTTATCGAACATGATGCGGGACAGTTTGTGCATGATAACCTTGTCTTGAGGATAAATACAATGAAACCGAATGCGTTGATAATTGAATTTGGCCAATGATTTCATATTACTGACACAATCATGCCAAAGTCAATAATGACGGCTTCGTAAAAAGTCCGCTTGCTGCGTTGCGCCGCATCCTTCGTCATTGCAGCGTACCACAAGTACGCTTCATTCCTCAGAATTTGCGCGCCTTGCCTGCGAACTTTTTACGAAGCCGTCTAAAAAGTCCGCATGCTGCGCTTGCGCTGCAAGCTTATACTGAAACTTTTGTTGCTAATAGCCTTAAATTAGATTATACATAAAAAGATAAAACTCGCCGCATGTTTCACTGAAACCGTCATCCGCTGGTCGTTGCTTTTCAAACCATAAAATTTATACTGACTTCAAGATAAAGTTCATGAACTGCCGGGATATTCGCCCTCTGAGCATTTCTGTATCCTTTTTCCTTTGAAAGAGTATTGTCAGGATGACAGGGGCATTTACAGCATATCATGAATAAAGGAATTGCCGTTGAACTTCAAGGAATTAGGACTGCCAGAAAACATCATTACCGCCATCGGAGAGATAGGTTTCACAACCCCGACACCGATTCAGGAAAAAGTTATCCCCCAAATTATTGCTGAGCCCAGAGATATTGTCGGGCTGGCGCAAACCGGAACCGGAAAAACAGCCGCATATGGGCTGCCCATTCTGTCCGGAATGGATATTCACAGCCATACCACACAAACGCTGATTTTGTGCCCGACACGCGAACTCTGCCTGCAGATTACCCGTGATATCGAAAATTTCGCCCGACATATGCCTCGTCTTTCCGTTACTGCAGTTTATGGAGGTGCAGGCATTGTGGATCAGATGAAGGCTGCACGTAAAGGAACCCACATTATTGTGGCGACGCCGGGCCGTCTTCTGGATATCATCAAGCGGAAAGCTGCGGACATCAGTGCTATCCGTTATCTGGTGCTTGACGAAGCGGATATCATGCTGAACATGGGATTCAAGGAAGAACTCGACGCCATTCTGGCGGCGGCGCCGGTGCAGCGCCAGACGCTGCTGTTTTCGGCCACCATGCCTGCGGAAGTTTCCAAAATTGCGGCCAATTATATGGTGAATCCTCTTGAAATATCCGTCGGCCGTAAGAATTCAGGAACCGACACGGTGGAACACCAGTATATCATGGTGCATGCCAAAGACAAATATCAGACGCTGAAACGCATTGTGGATTACTACCCCGCCATTTACGGCATCATATTCTGCAGGACACGTGCGGCGGCGCAGGAAATCGCGGACAACATGATTCAGGATGGATATCATGCGGAAGCCCTGCATGGCGATATGTCTCAGGCGCAGCGGGAATTTGTCATGAGTAAATTCCGCAGCGGCCATATTCGCCTGCTAATCGCCACGGATATCGCGGCGCGAGGACTGGATGTCAACGATCTGACGCATGTCATTCACTACGATCTGCCGGATGAACTGGAAGCCTATACGCACCGAAGCGGACGCACCGGCAGGGCCGGTAAGACGGGGATGTCTCTGTCCATCATCAATATGAAGGAAAAATACAAGATCGAACGCATTGAAAAATCGGTAAAACGTCACATCACCGCAATACATGCGCCTGCCGGAAAAGATATCTGCGAACAGCAGTTGATACATCTGATGGACAAAATACGAACCGCGCCGGTGAGCGATCAGCAGCTATCGCCATATCTGCCCATGATTGTCGAAAAAATGGCGGATCTGGACAGGGAAACGCTTCTGGCTCATGTGATTTCTCTGGAATTCAGCCGGATTCTGGATTATTATAAAGCCATGCCCGATCTGATGCCAATCGTTGCCCAGAAACCGGCAAAGAAGCAACAGCAGTCCGTTTATAAGGATTCAGGCCATAAGGATTCAGGCAAGACAGGATATACATATCTTGTTGTCAATATCGGTAAAAACGATCATGTTCTGCCGCCTCAACTGATTGGTATTGTCAATCAGAGCACTCGTAATCGCTATATTCGGTTGGGGAAAATCGATATCAACGCCAACACGTCCCGAATTCAGGTGGAAAATGTCTATGTAGAAGACGTCGTTAACGCCATATGCGGGTATCGTTTCTGCGGGAAAAAATTGAGCGTGGAAAAAGAGGCGCCCATTCGGAGTAAAATCGGAAAGCACGGCGGAAAGTCGCCGGACATGTATTATGCCCAGAAAAGATAAGCGTTTTTTGCTTGTGTGGAACCATGCCTATGGCAGATGTAAACCATGTAACGGATGTCGCGAATAAAAATTCCGGCGGCGTTGCCGGCCAGACGGTTGCTGAATATCTAAGAGCGCTATCCGCCGGCAGTGCAGCTCCCGGCGGCGGCAGTGCAGCGGCTCTTGCCGGCTCCCTGGCTGCAGCGCTCTGCGCCATGGCCGCCAAACTGACGCTGAAGCGCCTGACCGACCCCTCTATCCGCCAACCCATGAGCGCGGCAGCCATGGATGCCGATGCCCTTGTCAATCGTTTGATGTCGCTTGCCGATCGGGATGCTCATGCATATACGCAGGTGATGGCCGCATATCGTCTGCCCGGAGATTCTGAAGGCGATCGGCGCAGCCGTTCCAGCGCCATTCAATCGGCGCTTCAGACAGCGACCGCCGTACCGATGGAAACCTTACAAGCCTTGTCCGATATGGTTCATCCGCTTCAGACCGTGCTGGATAATGGTAATAGCCACTGCCGGGACGATGCCGGAGTGGCTCTGCGGCTGCTTCGCTGTGCGGCGCAGAGTACAGCGGCCAACATCCGCGCCAATCTGAAGCTGCTTTCCGGTTATTATCCGGCTTCTGAAATTCAGAATACATTCATCCGGATATCCAGTGAGATAACGAAATGTCTGGTCGATTTGAACCATCGGTATTTCGAGGATGGTACGCCATGACAGGGCCAGATATCCGGCGTCGCTGTATCACAGGAATAGGCGTTTTTCTGCTCTTTATCATGCTCACGCCCTGCACGGTTTATTGTGAAGAGCTCCAGGCTGCGACATTTTTGCCGCAGTGGGTTCCCCAGTCGCAGTTTGCCGGATATTACGTGGCGCTGTCCAAAGGATTTTATCAGAAGCAGGGGATTGCCCTGACCATTCTTTCCGGAGGTCCGGACAGCCCGCCCGCGGATATGCTGTCTGACCGGAAAACCGATTTTACCACCCTGTTCTTGTCCACCGCCGTCCAGTTACGCGCCGGCGGCGTTCCGCTGGTCAATATTGCGCAGATCGGACAAAAATCCGGCTTCATTCTGGTCGCCAGAAAATCGAGCGGCATTTTTTCACCGCAGGATCTGAATGGCAAAAGGATAAGCCTCTGGCCGGCATTTCAAACCCAGGCCCTGGCGTTCTTTAAAAAATACCGGATTCATGCCATCGTCATCCCTCAGTTCTATAGCATTAATCTGTTTCTGGAAGGTGGTGTGGATGCCGCCTGCGCCATGTGGTACAATGAATATCACACGATTTTAAATTCCGGGATCAACGCTGATGAACTGACGACATTCTTTTTTGATCGGTATGGTCTGAATTTTCCGGAAGACGGCATTTACTGCCTGAAAGAAACGCTGGAAAAGCGTAAGGATATCTGCAACGCATTTGTCCGTGCATCGCTCGAAGGCTGGCAGTATGCGTTCGATCATCCGGAGGAGGCCGTGGATATTGTCATGACCTATGCCCGTCAGGCTCATACCGGAACCAACCGGGTGCATCAGTTATGGATGCTGAACCGTATCCGGGATATTTCTCTGTCGCGTCACGAAGATGTTCCGATGGGCGCATTGTCCGCTCATGACTACCAGACAGTTGCCGGCGAACTGAAATCAAACGGTATGATCGATGAAATTCCCTCGTTTCACACATTTTACACTCCTTGCCTGGGTGTTTCCCGCTAAGCGGGGACTGGCGTTTAAAATTGCATCCTGCACCCTTCTGGGAACCGCATGTATCTTTTTTGCCGTATTTTTTTACAATTATACCATTTCCCACAAAGTTGTTTTAAAGTCCGTTCGGGATAATACCCGTTATTTGACCCACGCTACAGTCAACAAAATCGAAACCACTCTGATGGGCGTTGAAAAAGCGCCGCTCCTGCTGCGGGAATCTCTCCAGACCCAAACGCATTCCCGGGAAGCGCTGATCCTGTGGATGGAGAACATACTCAACACCAATCCGGAAATATTTGGAACCATCATCGCTTTCGAGCCATTTCATTTTGACCCGGATTCATTCTATTACGCGCCGTATGTCTGTCGCTCAAACGGCCGTCTTCAGACGTCTGATGCGCAAAGAGCGTTCAACTATTTCTACACCGACTGGTATCTGATTCCGAAAGAACTGAAAAAACCGGTCTGGACGGAGCCTTACTTTGACGCGGGCGGCGGCGACATCCTGATGACCACTTTTTCCGTTCCGTTTTACCAGATGGTTTACGGCAAAAAGATTTTTGACGGGGTCGTAACAGCCGATCTTTCTCTGGAATGGCTTCAACATATTGTTTCCAGCATCAATATCTATCATTCCGGCTATGCCTTTTTAATATCGCAGTCAGGTGTTTTCATCTCTCACCCCGACAAGGACTGGATCATGAATGAGAGCATCTTCAGCATTGCCGAAGCCTCTGGAGATATGAATCTCAGACATATCGGCCGAAACATGATCCACGGGGGGCAAGGATTTGTGCCTGTCGCATCCAGCTTTACCGGAAAAGCGTCCTGGCTGTATTATGCGCCGGTGAAATCCGCCGGATGGTCCGTGGGCGTGGTGGTTCCGGATAATGAATTGTTTTCAGATATCAGGCACTTGACCATTCAGTTGATGCTGATAGGCGCTTCGGGTTTTCTGCTGCTCTTTCTGATGATTGTTTTTATCTCGAAACGTATGACAAAGCCCATCAGCGCTCTGGCGGACGTTACCGGCGAAATTGCCCGCGGCAATCTGGATATCTGTCTTCCGGACCGTCAGTCCGATGATGAAGTCGGAGAACTGACCGTATCGTTTGAAAACATGCGCGTGGCTCTAAAAGAATATATCACAGACCTTAAAGAAACCACCGCCGCCAAGGAACGGATAGAAAGTGAACTGAAAATAGCACATACGATTCAGATGAGCTTTCTGCCCAAACGCTTTCCGCCGTTTCCGGAAAAACAGGAGTTCGATATTTACGCCGCGCTGATACCGGCGAAAGAAGTCGGTGGAGACCTATACGATTTTTTTCTCATCGATGACGAACACCTGTTTTTTTCCATCGGTGACGTGTCGGGTAAAGGCGTGCCGGCAGCGCTGTTCATGGCGGTTACCAAAACCCTGATGAAAGGAATCGCCGGCGATCACCGCTCTCCGTCCGACATTCTGGCTCGAACCAACCGCGAGCTGTGTATCGATAATGACGCCATGATGTTCTGTACGGTCTTTTGCGGTGTTTTCAATTTTGTCAGCGGAGAGCTGGTGTATGCCAATGCCGGACATAATCCGCCGCTCATCATCCCACCGGAAGGTGAGCCCCAATGGCTGAATGTCTCTCCTGAAGTCATGCTGGGCGTCGTGGACGAACCCGATTACAAGACGCAGCGTATTTTGCTGGAACCCGGTTCACGTCTGATTCTATACACCGATGGGATTACTGAAGCTATGGACGCCCAAAAGAACCTGTATTCCAGCGACCGTCTTAAAAAGTCGCTGCAGGCAGAAAAAAGCACCGGCGCACAGGAGCTGGTTGAACACATTATTCTGTCTGTCCGGGAATTTGTCGGTACTGAGGCGCAAAGTGACGACATCACGGTTCTGGCGCTGCATTACCGTCATGTGTGAGGAAATTACCCGGGATCGCTTCTTAAATGACCATATCGAGGTGTTTCAATATCGAAATGGATTTCGCTTCTCTATTGACGCCGTGCTGCTGGCGGCATTTGCTGCACCGGACGACGCCAGCCGGATTGTGGATTTGGGAACCGGATGCGGCATTATCCCCCTGATTCTGGGATACCGGTATCCGGGCGTTCACATTGTGGGCGTTGAAATACAGGAAGCGCTTGCGGAACTTGCCATACGTAATGCGGATATCAATGGATTCACGAATCGCATCGTTATCCGCTGCGCAAATCTTAACTCGCTTTCCATCCAGGATGTGGCGGGTCCTGTCGATCTGGTGGTCAGCAATCCCCCGTATCGCAGGGCAATGTCCGGACGCATCAATCCGAAACGCCAGCAGGCGGTTGCCCGCCACGAAATTCTGACGACGCTTTCAGATGTGGTCAACGCCGCCTGTCGGCTTCTGGGAATCGGCGGGCAATTTGCCGTCATTTATCCGGCGGAGCGCGTTACCGATCTTTTGACAGCCATGCGGGCTGCCGGCATTGAACCCAAACAGCTTCAGACGGTGCATTCACGGTTTCACGGTCCGGCGCGGCGTGTTCTGGTGTCGGGCGTCAAAGGCGGTCGCCCAGGCGGCGCGATCGTCCGTCCGCCCCTGATCATCTATGAGGCCGACGGCGCATATACCCGCGATGTGAAAGTCATGCTGACGGATGGATGAGCCACTGATACAGGCAGCATCATATCAAACGGTTGATAACCTGACCGGTAATGACCTTAGGGTGAAAATACGTGGATTTTCGAGGCATGGTCTCTCCGGATTCGGCAATGCGTTTTACCTGGTCAATTCGGGTGGGATTTAAGATAAACGCGGCTTCGCCGTTTCCGGAGCGAACGGCTTCAAGCGCTGTTTCGATGCGGCTGGAATAAGTGATAACACCTTCCTTGTCCAGTTGTTCGCTGTCCAGGCCCAGCAGCTCCATCAGAAGCAGCCGGGTAAGAACGGTTACGTCCAGCTCCAGCATCGTTTCGGTCATTTCAGATCCGAAAAGTCGCTGCATGACGCCTGGCTTTGGGGTCAGGCAACAGGCTTCGGAGTGGTTCCGAAGCACAATCCCGATGCGTGTACCAGGGGAATTCACGTCCAGAAGGGCTTCCCAGGATCTTCCGCCGGTGGGTGTTCCGAACGCCGGATCAACAGCGATCTTCTGGATATCACAAAAAGCACTTGCAGCGTCTATCAGCGTATCTGCCTTTTGAGCTTTCCCGGGTTTTAAAATCCGGTGTGTCGGCAGAATCACCAATCCCGGATCTTCCATGGCGCACAGGTACATCATGATAAAATTGGCCGGATGATCCGGTGTAAACCCCGGCGTGTTGTCGGCTATCCACTTCCGGTAGTTCAGCGCGGTTTCATAACGGTGATGTCCGTCTGCAATAAACAGGGACGTATGCGCCATATCTTCAGAAATTTTCCGGTGAATCGCTGGATCGAGTATGCGCCACAGCCGGTGTTTGTAGCCTGTCGTATCGGTAAGTGCCATATCCGGCGTCTGTCCGGAGGAGGATTGGCGCAGTAAGTTCAAAATGGTTTGGGCAGGGTCCGAGTACAGGGAAAAAATCGGGCTGAAATTGGCATGACAGGATTTCATCAGCTCCAGCCGTTCCGATTTTACATGAGAAAAAGTTTTTTCATGCGGCAGCACGATTCCCTTATCGAATGGTTCCAATGCAACCTGTGCGATCATCCCCCAGCGGGTAAATGACCGGGAACGAATTGAAAACTCTGTGGATGTCAGGTAGATAGCCGGCTTGGTGTCCTGAACTAAAACACCTTCCGTCAGCCAGTCGTTGAAAAATGCTGCGGATCGGGTGTAGCGGTTATCCGCAGCCGTATCCGTCTCAAACGTTTTGCCCAGAATCAGACGGATGATATTGTGTGGGTGTTGATTATAAAACGCCGTCTGCTCCTCCGGCGATATGACATCATAGGGCGGGGTGGTAACATCCGCCAGGTCTTGAATTTTTGAAGGGGAATATACGACTCCCCTGAATGGAACAATTCGAGCCATTAAGCATATCCTTGAAATGATTTTTTGTCATCGCTCCTGTCATCAGGAGACGCGGGCAAGAAATACTATAAAGGTGTGGCATATTCAAGACCGAATGTGATTTTTCTTGATAAGATCGTTGACAGGCAGCGTCAAAAAGTATATCTATGCCCAGTTAAGTCAGAGGGTGATGGAGAGGTGGCCGAGCGGCTGAAGGCCCCGCTCTCGAAAAGCGGTATCCTGTCTAAAAACGGGATCGTGGGTTCAAATCCCACCCTCTCCGCCATGGATGTGGGCCTGAATGATGATCCCCCTGTTTGATTCTGGAGAGATGTCCGAGCGGCTGAAGGAGCACGACTGGAAATCGTGTGCGCTGGCAAAACCGGCGCCGAGGGTTCAAATCCCTCTCTCTCCGCCAGATTCATTTCCATTCCCGCTCCCAGTCTTCCGGCGTGAAATTCCATCAAAGACGCAATATCTACGTTATCATGTGTATGTTTCCATTGATGTCACCAGGGTGTCATAATGTCGTATCTGGTTCTTGCCCGTAAATACCGGCCTCAGACATTTTCTGATGTCATCCAGCAGGAGCATGTCACCCAGACCCTCTGCCACGCAATATCTTCAGGTCGGGTGGCGCATGCCATCCTGTTTACCGGCCCCAGGGGAACCGGCAAGACCACCATCGCCAGAATTCTGGCCAAAGCACTGAATTGTGAACAGGGGCCGACCCCGACGCCATGCAATGTTTGCCGTTCCTGCCGGGAAATCACATCCGGTCAGGCCGTCGATGTCTTTGAAATTGACGGTGCTTCCAACAACAGCGTCGATCAAATTCGTGATCTCCGCGATAACGTTCGCTACATGCCGTCACACAGTCGATATAAAATCTATATCATCGACGAAGTTCACATGCTGACGACAGCCGCGTTCAATGCGCTTCTGAAAACGCTGGAAGAGCCACCGGCCCATGTCCTGTTTTTGTTTGCCACCACCGAGCCTCAGAAAATTCCTCTGACCATTCTTTCACGCTGCCAGCGCCACGACCTGCGCCGGATTGATACCCAGTCCATTGTCGATCATCTTCAGGCGCTGTGCCTTCAAGAGCATGTGGATATCACTCCGGAGAGCCTTCGCGTCGTGGCCCAGGAAGCGGGCGGCAGCATGAGAGATGCGCTCAGCCTTCTGGATCAGGTCATATCGTTTTCAGACAGCAAAATCACCCATGACCTCATCCTGAATCTCCTGGGAATTATTGACAGGCAATATATATATGATATGTCGCAGGCCATACTGAACGGGGATATTCTGACTGCACTCGATCTTCTGGAAACCGGCTTTGAAAACGGCGTGGATTTAAAGCGGCTTTATGCCGCGCTGATAGAACACTTCCGGAATCTGCTCATGCTGAAACTGGGCGCCAAAGGCCGCTCCCTGGTGGATTTGCCGGATATCGAAATTAATATGGTGCAACAGCAGGCAGCGCCCGTTTCCAAGGCATCCCTGCACCATGTGTTTGACATGCTTTTTTCAGAAGAAGCTGTTCTGCGATATACGGCCGTTCCCAGATTCGCGCTTGAAATCATTTTTTTCAGAATTATTCAGACGCGGCCAGCGCTGCCCATCGAAGACCTCATCGAAAAGCTGGAAAGACTTCGAAAAGAAATTACCGGTGCAGGCGTTCGTCATGTCCAGACCGGGCATCCACCCGAAGTGTCTCCAGCCTCTTCTTCTAAAGCAGTAATTCCGTCTGAACCGGAAGCTGACGCCGAAGATTTTTCAATAACGCTTCCCGGAGAAAAATCAGCTTCGCTGCTGCGGGTGAGTGAATTGACATCTGAAGATATGCTGCAATCGGCATTGCAGCGTATTGTTGAAAAAATATCAGAGACATCGCCGGCCTTAGCGCCTGTCGTATCGAAAGCCAACAGGTTGTCCACAGCGGAAAATGGTACGCTGGTCATGTATTTTCCTGAAAATGAATTTTATCTGAGCCGCGTCCGTCAGACCAAAAACGCCGATTTGCTGAAATCCGTCATTGAACAGGTGTTTGAAAAACCTGTCCGTTTGATGATCGAGACGGAAAAAAAAACGGTCTCGGAAAACAAGGTTAACGTTCAGCAATCTCAATATATTCGGCAGGAAGCCCTCAACCATCCTCTGGTATCGGACGCCATTGAGATTTTCGGAGGAAAAGTCATTGAAATAAATATCGAGAAGGAGAAACCGTCGTGATGAAACAAATGGGAAATATGGGAAGTATGATGAAACAGGCGCAGAAGCTTCAGTCCAAGATGCTGAAACTTCAGGAGGAGCTTTCAGAAAAAACCGTGGAAGCTTCGTCCGGCGGTGGCATGATCAAAGTGGTGGCCAACGGCAAACAGCAGATCATCTCCATTCAGATTGAAAAAGAAGTGGTGGACCCTGAAGATGTCGAAATGCTTCAGGATCTGGTGCTGGCCGCCGTCAATGATGCATTGACCCGATCTCAGGAAATGGTCTCCGGCGAGATGAGCAAACTTACCGGCGGATTGAGTATTCCAGGGCTGATGTAACCTTATGAATCACTATCCGGCATCCGTGCGTCATGTCATCCGCCAGTTCAGCAAACTGCCGGGTATCGGCGAGAAAACCGCAGAACGGCTGGCTATGTATATTCTGCGCTCCTCCCGCAGCGATGCGGAGCAGCTTGCCCGCAGCATTGGAGAACTCAAAGACAAGGTCCGTCTCTGTTCGGTCTGTTTTTCTCTGAGCGAATCCGATCTGTGCGCCGTCTGCAGCGATTCTTCCAGGGACGAACATCTGCTGTGCGTGGTAGAGCAGCCCGCCGATATGGTATCCATAGAAAAATCGGGTGCCTATCATGGCAAATATCATGTGCTTCAGGGGGTGTTGTCTCCTATGGACGGTATCGGCCCGGATGCGCTTCGCATTCGGGAATTAATTGCGCGGGTATCGACAGGCGTCATTCAGGAAGTTATTCTGGCGACCGGAACTCACGTTGAAGGCGAAGCGACAGCGTCGTATTTGTCCGGTCTGCTCGAAAAATTTCCGCTGAAAGTCACCCGCATTGCATCCGGCGTACCGATTGGGGGCGATTTGAAATACATTGATCAGGTTACATTAAAAAGGGCTATGGAAACGCGTCATGTCCTGTAATCATACAGCTCCGGAAGATATTTTCATCTGTCAGCAGTGCGGTGAGTGCTGCCAGGGTTTTGGCGGCACCTATGTGTCCGATACAGACATTCAGGCCATTGCCGATTTTATCCACATGGATACGGATACATTCGTCCGGCGCTATTGCCGTCCTTCCGGCTCTCGATATGTACTGGGGCAGGCGGACACCGGATACTGCATTTTCTGGGAGAACAAACGTTGCACCATTCATCCGGTCAAGCCTCGGATGTGCAAGGCCTGGCCGTTTATTCCGAATGTACTGAAAGATCCGGAAAACTGGCGCATTATGGCCGGTTCATGTCCGGGAATCCGCACCGATTTTCCCATCGCGGATGTACTCGACTGTATCCGTCATGAAATCAACAAACGGACGGCAGAAAATTGAAGACAGCATCACGTTCCGCCCTCCATACTTCGGAATGTTACAGGGAACTTCCCTTCGAATATGGCTTACGATACATTTAAAAACATCACTATTCAGCAGCTTGAATGTCTCATTCATCTGGTGGCGGAAAAAAATTTCAGCCGCGCCGCCAGAAAAATGCTCCTGACTCAGCCGTCTCTAAGCAAGCATATCAAGAATCTCGAAGATGCAACAAGCGTCAGACTGGTCAACCGTGAAGGTGCTGGCGTTTCTTTGACGCCGGAAGGAAAGCTCCTGTATGACTTCGCCCGTAAAGTGCTTTTTCTCAGGGAAGACGTCAAGGAACGCATGCTTCGACTTCAGGATACCTGCGCGGGCATTATTCAGATCAGCGCCAGCACGTTGCCTGCGGCCTATATTCTCCCGCAGGTTCTTCATCTGTTCCGGAAGCAGTATCCGGAAATCCAGACCTATGTTCGATCGGCCAACAGCGACGATGTGATCGAGATGGTTCTGGAGCAGCAGAGCGAAATCGGTTTTGTCGGAAAAATGCCACAAAACAAAAGACTGCACAGCGAATCCCTCTGGCAGGACAGGTTGATACTGGTCGTTCCTCCAGAGCATCCGTGGGCGCAAGTTTCGAGCATTTCCATGAAAGAGTTGCTGAAAGTCCCTTTTGTGCTGAGAGAACGGGGATCCGCCACCCGGGAAATCATGGGCGACTATCTGACCGCACATGAAGATATCAGCCTGAATCAGCTCCATATTATTGCCGAGATGGGGGGCGCTGAAGCCGTCAAGGAAGCGGTAATTGCAGGGATGGGGGTTTCAGTGCTTTCCATTCATACCGTAAAACGGGAACTTCGACAGGGGATATTAAAGGAAGTTCAGGTTCAGGGCTGGAAAATCGAACGCAATGTCTATATGACCTTCCGCCATTCGCTGGGAAGTTTGAAACGTCATCAGCTTTTTCTGGATTTTGTCCGAAACAGCAATCTGGCGCTGACGACGGTTTCTGATGTGAAATCCTCTGCCGTTACCTCGTAAAGGCGCCGGCAGAGGGAGATATGACTCACTATATGACGCGGACTTTATAGACCTCATTGGAATCGGGGTCAATGACATGAACGGCGCAGGCAATACAGGGATCGAATGAATGCACTGTTCTTAAAACTTCGATTGGGCGTTTAGGATCGGCAATCGGAGTTCCGATCAGCGCTTCTTCCACAGGACCACGCTGACCTTTTTCATCTCTGGGGCCAAAATTCCAGGTGGATGGCACCACATACTGGTAATTCTTGATCTTCTTGTTTTCAATCTCCACCCAATGACCGAGAGAACCTCTGGGGACATCATTCAGACCAACGCCCATCCCCTTGTCCGGCATTTCCCATTTCTGGTAGGTTTTGATATCGCCGCCTTTGATGTTCTCGACCAGCTCGGTAATCCAGCCTTCCATGGCATCGCCGATGGCGACGGTTTCGAGTCCTCTGGCCGCCGTTCTACCGAGTGTCGAGAACAATGCCGTTGCAGGAATATCCAGCTTTTTCAATGTATCGTCCACCAATGGTTTGATGGCGGTATTTCCCTTGGCATACGCTACCAGCACTCTGGCCAGAGGCCCGACTTCACAGGAAGTTTCTTCGTAGCGCGGCGCCTTGATCCATGAATATTTACCGCCAGGCTTATATTCACCGTTTTGGGGTTTTGTCTCGCCCTTGTAGGGATGCAGCGCCTTGCTGCCTTCATACCATGCTCTCGCCACATGTTCCGTAACTTTTTCCTGATCGGCCATACCCACTTTCGTCAGATCGCGTTTTTTAATGACGCCTCTGGGCATAAACAGGCTTTCGGGTTCTTTTTCGGAGCCTGGAAATTCTCCCCATGCCATGAAGTTGGTCGTGCCGCCGATGCCGCCCCAGTCTTTGTAAAAAGACGCTACGGCCAGCAAATCCGGAATATAGACGTTTTTAATAAATTCCTGGGTTTCCTTCCAGAGATACAGGAATTCAGCGATGCGCTCCGGTGACAGATCCTGCACGCAGGTGACACCACCAACCACCAGAGACTGCGGGTGAGGATTTTTTCCGCCGAAGATGGCGTGAAGTCTGGCGGTTCTGGCCTGAAGTCTCAATGCTTCGATATAATGGGCTGCGGCCATAAGGTTGGCTTCCGGTGGCAATTTGTAAGCAGGGTGTCCCCAGTAGGCGTTGCTGAAAGGGCCGAGTTGCCCGCTGTCCACAAAGGCTTGCAGCCGCTGTTGAACACCCTTGAAATATACGGTGCCGCCTTTGGGATCGCTGCTGAGATTGTCAGCCAGAATGGCCGTTTTGACAGGATCAGCTTTTAAAGCGCTGACGATATCCACCCAGTCGAGCGCATGAAGATGATAGAAATGTATTAAATGGTCATGCTGAAACTGTGCGCCATTTAAAAGATTCCGGACAAGGCGCGCATTTTTGGGAATGGTGACCTTGACCGCGTCTTCGACCGCCCTGACCGATGACAGAGCATGTACATAAGTGCAGACGCCGCAGGATCTCTGAACGAAATGATGTGCGTCCCGTGGATCCCGCCCCTGAAGAATGATTTCAATGCCTCTGAACATCTGGCCTGAACACCAGGCATCTTTAACCTTTCCGTCCTCGATTTCCACTTCAATCCGGAGGTGGCCCTCAAGCCTTGTGATTGGATCTATGATGATTTTATTGCCCATATACGATATCTCCTCGTTTCTGCAGATAATGACAAATGAACCGGTTGCCGGAATAACGGCCGGATTTGACCGGAAATTATGAAATATGGCTACAAACAGCTCAAGATGATTGATAAAACGGTGTCATCTTGTCCCAGAAATCGGGCTCGCTGCAGCCCAGACAGGGATGTCCGGCCTGAACCGGCCAGCTTGTGCCGTCATTATACTTTGCAATCGGGCAGTTATTATAGGTATCCGGACCTTTGCACCCCATCTTGTATAGACAGTATCCCAATTGCGCTTCCTGGGAACCGAATTCAAGTACGAATTCGTTGTTTTCGAAATGCGAACGCCGGGGACATTGGTCATGAACGGTTTGCCCATATGCGAATTTGGGTCTGCCCCTCTGATCGAGATCGGGAAGTTTGCCCAGAAGGAGATAATTGACAATGGTTCCGACAAAATTTACCGGATTGGGAGGACATCCAGGGATATTGAGCGTTTTGATTCCGATGGCTTCTCCCACCCCCTTATATCCACCGGGATTAGGTTTAGCTGCAGGAATTCCGCCGAAAGATGCGCAGGTGCCGATGGCGATAACAGCCGCTGCCTTGGGACAGACTTCCTTGGCAATCTGCAAAAACGTTTTTCCTCCAACCTTGCCATAGGCGCCGTCAAAATTGGTAGCGACCGAGCCTTCAACCACGCAGATGTATTTGCCTTCATATTTTTTCATTGCGTTATGAAGTTGTTCTTCGGCCTGATCGCCGGCCGCGGCCATGATGGTTTCATGGTATTCGACGGACAGCAGTTCCAGAACCAGATCATCCACATAGGGATATTGGGATCGCAGAAATGCTTCAGAGCACCCTGTGCATTCGCCGAAGTGAAGCCATATCACCGGCGGCCGCTGTTTGGGAGCTGCAAATACTTCCGCGACTTTGGGAACAAACGAAGACGAAAGTCCCATAGTTGCGGTCAGGAAGGTACAGTACTTCATGAAATCTCTTCGTGAGACCCCTTTTTGCTCCAACTTGTCGAAAAACGCTTTCTCATTTTCCATT
>LKPX01000063.1 GCA_001443525.1 Desulfobacteraceae bacterium RAAP-1
ATTCGTGTTCTACATTGTCAAAGAATCCTTTGATGTCTGCTTCCACAATATAGTGAACTCTGCCTCCTTCCACCTCCGTACTCAGCGCCCTCAGTGCGTCATGGCATCCCCGTCCAGGACGGAATCCGTATGAGTCATCTATGAAATCCCCTTCATAGATCGCATTCAGTATCCGTACCAGCCCTGCCTGCACCAGCTTATCCTCCAGCGCTGGTATTCCCAGCGGTCTTTCCTTGGTACTTCCCGCTTTCGGTATGTACACTCTGCGTACCGGCTGGGGGATGTACGCCATCCTGTGCAGCCTGTCTATCAGCATGCTCAGATTGCTTTCCAGTTCCCTCCCGTACTCCTCTTTCGTTACTCTGTCTATGCCTGAGGCTGCATCCTCCCTCAGCCCCTCATAGCACCCTTCCAGTAGCTCCCTGTCCATCAGATGAAATAAACTGGTGAACCTGCATTCCGGCTCTTTCCGGGCTTTCTCGGCTATCCGCTGCAATTTCGTTTCCACGCTCTCTCTGTTGCTGGGCACAGCTCATGTCTCCTTGTACGGCTATACTGATGTGGCGGCCTTCCCTCCAGCGGCATTACCCGCCTTCTCCGGTACTACGACGCCATCCGACTCCCTGATCTCCGTTTGCCTTCCTTCCTTTGTTATCAGTTGTCCAGCATACTTGCCTCCTTGCAAGAAAGTTCAGGGTCTCCCAGGTTGCCACATGTTCACCATATCCGACATGCCATGCTCTCAGACCCCGGGGAAACGCCTTCGGCTCGCCTATAGCGCCGACCTTGCATTGACTTCCGCTTTCGTAACAGCGTCGTCTTTCCCTTGTTTGACGATTTCGGGGCTCAATCACTTCAGCCTTATGGCTTACGGCCTGCCAGATCGCTGTCCTACGCTTAACGTGAGGAATTGCCCCCTTACGTCCAAGAACTCGCTACCCGGTGGCTGGCTATTCCTTCCGGGGTGGGCTTCTCACCCACTAAAACACGCGGCCTTGCCTGGCCGCTCTACGAAGCCGTCTTTTTTTGATTCATGTGCCAAATCTTATCAGTCATTACTTGTCTGCTTTCAGAGCAAAAACATTGGATCCATCCGGACTGAAATCTTCATTCAGAAGCCGATCCAGATTTTTTTCCGATGCGGATTTCGGAATTTCGTCCACCACTTGAAGATAAGAAGGAACCGAATTTCCATCCAGATGGTCTTTACAGATTTGGAAAATAGAAGCGGGGTCTGCTTTGCGTCCCGGCACCAGGACGACAGCAGCCACCAGATCACTTTCACCCGGTGCGCCTGATGCCGCAGGGATACCGTACACACAGACATCACTGATATCCGGATGTTTGGCCAAGATACTTTCAACGGTATCGGGCTGGATAAAGTCACCGGCACGACGAAGCCCACCTCCCTCACGATAATCAAAGAAAAACCATCCGTTTTCATCGACGTGCCCCATATCGCCGCTACGAAACCAACCGCCTCGGGTTTTCTTTTCCGAAGCATCTTTTTTCCCCAAATAATCAACTTCAGTTTTCTGACCAATGGTACGGCATACGATCTCGCCGGTTTCATGCGGTCCGCACTCGCGGTCGTCACTGCGGAACACTTTCATCTCCATCAGACCGTCAAGGGGTTTGCCGAAAGAGCCGATGGGTCCGATCCCCGGCGGCTTATGCGCAAAACCGCCTTCTACCGCACCGTACCATTCATGGATGAGTACACCAAAACGTTTCTCAAATCGCTCCCAGATAGCGCGCGGAGTCCCAGCGCTCAGTACCAGGCGGACCGGGTTGTCGGCATCATCCGGCTTTTCCGGTTCGCTATAAATACCCATCATCATGCCTCCCAGAAGGGAGAATGTCGTACAGCCGTATCGCCTGCAGATATCCCATATCCGGCTTTTGGTGAATTTCTGGCTGATGACCGATGGAATCCCCAGCAGAATCGATGGGAATAGAGTTACAGCCTGTGCATTTCCATGGGTCAGTGAAAGGCCGGTATAGAGTCTGTCCTCTTTTTTATATTGCCAGACCAGTTGCGCCAATTGCGCAAAACTTGCCAGGCGATTGATCTTGATCATCACACCTTTTGGATCACCCGTGGTTCCGGAAGTGTAAATAATCTCCATGGGTGCATTCAGATCATTTGAACGCTGATCCGGCGGCGGCACCTCCGGTCCCAGAAAGATATCCTGAAGATCGGGCCAATTCGGATTTATCGGCACATCCATGCCTTGCTTGCAGACAACCCCAATGACCCGGATGTGCGAAAGATTTTTCAGCACTGGTGCGATATTGTCCATGAGTTCGCTGGTAAATATAATGCCTTTTGTACCCGAATCCCGCAGCACATATTGAAGCCTGTCACCTTTTGCGCGGGGGTCAACTGGAAGCAGAATCGCACCCAGACAGGTTGTTGCATACAGAGCAAAAATGAACTCAGGATGGTTTCGCATGACAAGAGACAGAACATCCCCTTTGCCGATCCCAGCATGTTGAAGCGCCAGCGCCAGTTTTCTACCCGCGGTGACGATGGTTTCATAGGTCAATACTTCACTGGAATACACGCCATTTTCAAAAGTGAGCGCCTTAAAACCCGGCATCTCTTCTGCCTTGGCGTCCAGTACATGGGCAAAGTGCCCGGGTACTTCGCATACACTCATTCTGCTCTCCTTTATCCGGGAAAATCCCAATCAACCTTCGGCGATCTCAATGCCATGCTTTTCACAGAATCGCGGATAATTTTCAAAAACAGGCTTCAGGTAGGGCAGCATCTTTAGTACCTTTGGAATCGGACCTTTTGATTTGATCTTGCGCGTTGCCAGGGCTACCGGCAACTGGATCTGTTTCAGCCAGAACTTATGAACCGTCTCTCCATTCAGCTCCATGGTGATAACCGCATCTCTGTTAGCCTCGTCTCCGACAAGTACCTTCTCATGATCGACATAGAGAAGGCCGTCCGGTTCCTTAAGTACAAACTTGTAGCTTACGTCATATTCTTTCATTTTCTGGCCACATTCGGTTTCCCGAATGATATAATTCCACAAATCTTCCAGTACTGCATAAATGTGTTGAGTGTCTTTGAATACAGTCATGAGCCCCTCCTTGATTCGTTGGTTATTTGAGTTGATTTGTCTTTCTTTTTCTTCATTCTTAGAGGCGAAATGCCGGTCTTCTTCACGTTTACCGCATCAGCATGTAATGAAAAATCAGCAATCTAATAATACAAGAGGCATGCCAAATATGTTTGATTTATAATTATCTGAATTTAATTCATTAATTATTCATGGATATCGACATGACAAGCGTTTGTGTCGCTATAAGGACATCTTCGTGTCGCTATAGTGACATAGTGATTGACTTTGTTCAATGCTTCACCTAATGATGAGGGATTGGGAAAATAAAGGAGTCATATGGTGGATTCGAAAAGTGAAACACATCAAGCTGGTCATAACAGTACAAGCCATTATGCAGCCTGGAATCATCTATTCGATGTTCTCTCCAGGCTTGTGGATCATTCTGGATCTCCTGAGAATAACGTCTTACTGGTGAAGACCAGTCTAGAGCTGGCCGATGTCAGTTTTATCCTGGGTAAAGGATTCAGTGATATCCATTTTTTTTTACAAAATGCGTTGAATGCCGCAGCCCGGTTAGGAGATCGCCGCTCTCAGGCCCTGATTCATCTGCATTTAGGGCGTCTGTATTATTTTGGAGAACAGCGCCATAAGGCTATCGAGATGTTTGCACTTGGCAAGTCTGAAGTCGAGTCACTGGGGGATGAGGATATCCTGACCCAGGCATCTGAATTCATTGGTTTATATTATTTTATTCAGGGAATGTTTAAAAAAGCATTGGGCTATTTTGAACGGGCCACAGAGAGTTTCGAGTCAGGTGGAAACAATGCCATCATTAACCCATCCGGGCCCATGTGGCTCAGTTACAGCGCGGCTTTTCTGGGCTATAGCCATCGTGCGATCGGAAATCTGGATTATTATCGAAGGATTGCTCTGGAAAGAGGGGATCAATCTCTGGCCACCACCCTCCGATCGGTACTGGGAATTGTTCTGATCGATCTCAACAAAACCCAGGAAGCTGCGTTTCACCTTTCTGGCGCACTGCAGGAAGCTGTTCAGTACCATAATTCCCTGGCAGGTTACTTTGCCAAAGGGGGGTTGGCCTACTATCATTTTAAGGAAGGGCGCATCAATGATTCGAGAAAATGGATGGCAGAAGCGGTGGTGGAAGGGGCAAAATCGGGCCTCATCCGACAATACGCATCTCCTTGGATTCTCGAATTGCTATATGAGTTTCACCGCCATAAATTGGAGCCCATCTCAAATCTTAATTATCATGACGAAATTTCCCAGCTTCTGCTGGAGCCCAATATTCATCTGCGAGGCGTTGCATTGCGATTGAGAGCCACTGAAAATGCTGAGAAAAGCAATGATGATCTTCGGATTGAATCGGATCTTCAGCAAAGCGAGGCGTATTTAAGACAGTCCGGCGATCCGGTGCAACTGGCAAAAACCCAAATAGAAATGGCTCGTCTCAAATTACGGCAGGGAAAACTGGATGGTGCCCGCCTGCTGGCCCACAAAGCATGGAAAAAAGTATCCGGTTATGGAAGCTCGTTTTTCCCCGATGATCTGAGGCAGCTACTTTTCTCTAAAAATAAACAGCCAGACGGAAACAACATGTCCGAAGAACTGATAACGATGTTCACCAAAATGCTGGAGACACTTGTACCCTGCGCCGATCTCAAGGAACTGCTGACGCGGATTGTTAAATCGACGAACCAGTTTTTTGGGGCCGAACGCGGTGGCATTTTTTTGTTTGGTCAAATCGGCGCAACAAGGAGTCCGGTTTTGATGGGGTCCTGCAACCTGTCCGATGCCGATGTGTCTGCCGAATCATTTAAATCAAATCTGGCCCTCGTTTTTAAGGCGTTACGTGAAAATCGCCCCCAAATTGTTCGCTCGAGTTTTAAAACTGTCATTCCTTATCCCTTAAAGGCCGTGATGTGCGTCCCTTTTGTCGATGAGGATCAGATAAAGGGTGTGCTTTACCATGACAATTCTTATATTGAAGACTGTTTCAATTATTTTGACGATTCCCAGTTACTGCGCATTGCCGGTTCTTTTACGAGGTATATCGATCGCATCCAACGTTTCAGCCAGCAAATGGAAGGAAAAGTCACCAGGCATTTAAAACAGATGGATTCATCTGAACATACCAGAATCCTTACACAAAGTCCACTGATGAAAAAATTGATGACTCAGGCCAAACAGGTTGCAGACTCAAACAGCACTATTCTGATTCTGGGGGAAACGGGCGTCGGCAAAGAACTTCTGGCACGTGACATCCATAATTTAAGCCTGCGCCGGGATCAGCCCCTGGTAATCGTTGATCCAACGACCATTCCTGAGACACTCGTTGAAAGCGAATTGTTCGGTCATGAAAAAGGCGCTTTTACTGGAGCTGACAGGCAGAAACTGGGAAGAATAGAGCTGGCTCACCGGGGAACACTGTTCATTGATGAAGTGGGCGAAATCCCCAAGTCGTCACAGACTAAATTGTTGCGTGTCCTGCAGGAAAAGACACTGATCCGCGTGGGGGGTACAAAAACCATCACATCTGATTTCCGGCTGATTGCTGCCACCAACCGTAACCTTGCCGATGAAGTGGCGGCCGGACGCTTTAGGGAAGACCTTTATTACCGTCTGAATGTTATTTCAATTACTCTGCCGCCACTGAGAGAACGAAATGAAGACGTGCTGTTTCTGGCCCGGTATTTTCTCTCGGCTTATGCTTCAAAACACAATCAGCAAGTGCCTGGACTGACCCACGAAGATGAAAACATATTGCTGACATACCACTGGCCGGGAAATATCAGGGAACTGAAAAACGTGATGGAAAGAGCGGTTTTGCTGTCAACGAAAGATAGACTGGAGATCAGCCTGCCTGCCAAGAGCAGTTTGACTTCCAATCATTGCTTTTCTGATTTACCCTCTCTGGATGAAATACAGCGCCGTTACATTCGGTATGTTATGGAGAAAACCGGCGGAAAAGTCAGTGGGCCTGGTGGTGCTGCGGAACTGTTGAAAATGAAAAGGACCAGTTTATATAAACGGATGGACAAGCTGGGATTACGATAATCCATACGGAATGTGTTATGGGAAATATGGCGGAAGACAACAACCCGTCATCAGCTCAGATGTCTGCGAAGATATCAGCGATAGATCAAAGACGGCAGCCACAGCGTCAGCGGCGGCCAGAAGCAGGCAATCAGCAGGGCTGCAATGGCTGCAGCGACCAGTGGCGCCACTGAACGGGATATCTCTCCCAATGACACGCCCGATATACCGCAGCTGACAAACAGACAGATGCCTACCGGCGGCGTCAGCATTCCAATCGCCAGGTTGATGACCATAAGAACGCCGAACTGAACCGGATCCACTCCCATTTGCGGTGTCAGCGCCGCCAGCACCGGCACTAAAAGTATCAGCGCCGCTGTCGTTTCCATCACACATCCGACAACCAGAAGCCCTGCCATCACCAGCAGCAGCACGCCCCAGGACGGCAGGCTCAGGGCGGTGATCGCCGCAGCCACAAGCTGATGGGCCTGCTTCATGGCGATGAACCAGGTAAATACCTTCGCCATGGCGATAATGAACAGGATGGTGGCTGCCGTCACCTGTGAGCGGATAATGAGCGCCGGAATGTCTTTCCATTTCAATTCACGGTTAAAAACCATGCTGACGATCAGGGCGTAAAAAACAGCCAGCGCTGCGGCTTCTGTAACCGTAACCATACCCGACAGGATGCCGCCAAGGACAATGACCGGCGCACCCAATGCCCATACGGCTTCCCTGAATGACGTCCAGACTCGATGCAGGGAAAAACGACGGCGGACGCCGTAGCCCCGGCGCCAGCATATCCACACCGATACCGCCATAAAAGCGCACCCGAAAAGCACACCGACCAGCAATCCTCCGGCAAAAAGTCTGGCAATCGAAACATTGGTCAGAAATCCAAAAATCACCATAGGGATGGATGGCGGAATGATCACACCGATGGAACCTCCGGCGGCAACAACGGCCGCGGCAAACGCCGGCGGATATCCCTGACGGATCATGGCCGGTATGATCACCGCGCCGATCGCCGCAGTATCGGCCGCCGCGGATCCTGAAATACCGGCAAAAAACATGGATGCCACGATACAGGCGCATGCCAGCCCGCCGGGCGCCCAGCCCACCAGGCTGTCGGAAAAATCGATCAATTGCCGGGAAATGCCGCCGGTTTCCATAATGGCGCCTGCCAGCATGAAGAGCGGCACCGCCAGCAGATCGAAAGAATCCACCCCGGCAAACAGAAGCTGCACCACTGTCTGTCCGAGCGCCGACAGGTGAACGCCAGCAGGAAAAACTCCGGGCGTCAGCATGAGGGCAATAGCCGGAACCCCTATGGACAGCGCAATGGGAAGCCCCAACGCAATGAGCAGAAAAAGCAGCGCAAACAATATAACGACCGTCATGGCGCGCTCCCCCCCAGCGTATCGGCGATATCGGCCAGCACATGCACCACAAACACCAGCGCCGAAAGCGGAATGACCACAAACGGGATGGACATGGGTATTTGCAGCGAAGCTGTGCTGAGTTCCCACGCCCTGACGGTATATCCGGTTCCAAACCAGGCTAAAACTCCAAAACAGCCCAGCGTCAATCCCTGAAGCATCAGAACGATCATGCGCTGCATCATTTTTCCCATATATTGGCCGATCCCCTGAAGCCCGATGAAGCTGGAACGTTTATAGGCTGACGTGCCTCCCAGAAAGGTGATGGCAATCAGCAGATGCCGGCTGACTTCTTCGGACCATCCCAGGGAATATCCCATATACCGGAACAGCACCTGTGCAAAGAGGATGATGCAGATAGTACCTCCCATTACCAGAAGCAGTTTCTCTACAACAGCGTTAAGCCCCTGACTGACCCGCTGCAACAAGGATACGATATTCATCCGCTCCGGCCCCTTGATTTTCCTTCATTTTTTCAAAAACAGCGAACATAACTGTAACACATCTGCAGGCGATTACGGCGACAACTTCTGGATGGTTTCAACAATCTTCCGGGTTTCTCCGCTCGTCGCATCGATCACGGGTTTTGTCGCTTTACGGAAAGCTGCGATATCCGGATGTTCTACAACCTGCATCCCTTCGGCCTTCAACTCCGCCAGTTGTTTGGCCTCGCTATCCCGGATAAACGCCCGTCCCTTCAGGGAAGCTGTTCGGGCCGCCTCCATGATCACCTTGCGATCCCCTGGCGGCAAACGGTCCATAAAGGGCTTGTTGGCTATAAACACCAGCGCGGAATACACATGACGGGTCAGGGAAAGATATTTCTGCCCGGCTTCATAGAGCTTGGCCGCATAGATCACGGCGATGGGGTTCTCCTGACCGTCGATGACGCCCTGCTGAAGCGCGGTGAAAATCGGCCAGGCCATGGGCGTCGGATTGGCGCCGATCGCACGCCAGATCGCCAGATGGGTGGGCGACTCCATCGTTCGTATTTTCAGCCCCTTACAGTCTGCAGGCGTAAAGATAGGATGTTTGGAATTAGTGACATTGCGAAATCCATTATCCAGAAAATGCAGCGCCACAAACCCGGCTTTTTCAAAACGCCTGCTCAGTTCCTGCCCGACGGGACCATCCAGCGCCTTATCCGCCTCCTCATAGGACGTAAAGAGAAACGGCATTTCCAGCGCCTTGACCTCAGGCACAAATGATTCGATCGGACCGGTGGTGCAAATCGACATCTGGGTAGTACCCACCTGTACCTGCTGCAGCACCTGCGTTTCACTTCCAAGCTCTCCGGAATTATGCACGATAATGTCATATTTACCGGGAAGAGCCTTGTCAACGGCTTCTTTGAACCAGATTGCAGCTTTGGTATGAACAAAATCCGGCCCCACCACGATGCCGATATTGATCTGAGTTTGCGCCCAGACGCCATTGGCAACACACAACAGATAAGACACGACAACGATCATAACCATACGAAAACGCATAACGCACCTCCCTCTTTGACATCTGAATATCAGTCGAGCTGAAACGCCTGCCGCCAGTTTTGAGATTCCTTCCAGTCGGACTGACGAGATTTTTCGAAGATGCAATCGTTGATGACCAGCCAGTCCATATCAGTGCGCATAAAGCACCGATAGGCGTCTTCAGGACTGCATACAATGGGTTCTCCCCGTACGTTGAAGCTGGTGTTTATGACAAGACCGCACCCCGTCAATTGTTTGAATGCCTGAATCAGCAGCCAGTATCGTTCATTGGTTTCTCTGTGAACTGTCTGAACTCTGGCGGAAAAATCAACATGCGTCACGGCTGGAATGTCGGAACGCCACTGATAAAGCCTGTCCATCAGTTCCACGGCGCCGTTTGACGATACGGATTTCCGATGGTGATCGGCTACCGGCGCCACCAGAAGCATATAAGGCGATTCCGTTGCCAAATCAAAATATTCCATAACGTCTTCCGACAGAACCGACGGCGCAAACGGCCTGAAGCTTTCCCGAAATTTGATTTTCAGATTCAGGCGTTTCTGCATGTCCGGATTCCGAGGATCCCCCAGGATACTGCGGTTTCCCAATGCCCGCGGCCCCCATTCCATCCGGCCCTGAAACCATCCGACAACACTGCCATCTGCCAGAAGCTGCGCCGTATCTCTGCAAAGAGATGCAACATCGGAATATTGCATATAGACGGCCTGAAATTTATGCTTCAGACGGCCGATATGTCCGTTGCTGTACGCAGGGCCTAAATATGCGCCCTGCATGATATCTGACGTTATATCCGGACGCGCTTCGCCATTCCAGATATGACATGCGGCAAGCGCAGCGCCCAGGGCGCCGCCGGCATCACCGGCAGCAGGCTGTATCCACAACTTGTCAAATATTCCGGCGTTCAGAATTTTGGCGTTCGCCACACAGTTAAGCGCCACCCCACCGGCCATCACCAGGTGGCGGCTTCCTGTCAATTGCCTAGCCGTCCGTGCAAGGCGGAGCACCACTTCCTCCGTGACATCCTGAACAGCAAGCGCCATGTCCATATACGGCTGAGATAAAGGACTCTCGGCATCTCTGCGGGAAATGCCAAACAGCGATTCCCATTTGCGGTCTTTGCACATGGTCAGCCCGGTGGTGAAATCGAAATAATCCATATTCAGCAGCAGAGAGCCATCTTCACGGATATCCACCAGTTCGGTGAGCATGGCTGTTTTATAGCGTTCAAACTGACGGCTTTCCCGAATTCCATAAGGAGCGAGCCCCATCAGTTTGTATTCGCCGCTGTTCACCTTGAATCCGCAGTAATAGGTCGTAGCGGAATAGAGCAGCCCCACGGAATGCGGGAAATACAGCTCCCGCAGCATCCGGATAGTGTTCTGACGGCCGTGGCCGATAGTGGTTGTCGCCCATTCCCCAACGCCGTCGATGGTCAGGATAGCGGCCTCAGCAAACGAAGATGGGTAAAACGCACTGGCTGCGTGGGAAAGATGGTGTTCCGGAAACAACAGCGGCGGCTTACGGCGGATCGGCGTTTCATGAACGTTCTCCAACTCTTTCCACAGCATGTTGCGCATGAACAGCTTTTCCTTGATCCAGACCGGCATGGCCGAAATAAAGCTGCCAAGCCCCGAAGGCGCAACCGCATGATAGGTTTCCAGCAGGCGCTCGAACTTCAGAAACGGTTTGTCATAAAACGCGATGGCCGTCATGTCTTCGATATCCAGTCCGGCTTCCTCCAGGACATATCGGACCGCATGTCGGGGAAAAGACATATCGTGCTTGATGCGCGTGAAACGTTCCTCGTGAGCGGCGGCGACAATGTCGTTCTGACAGATCAAGGCCGCAGCGCTGTCATGATAATACGCCGATATTCCCAGGTAGTAATTTGGCATAGATGGAGCTTTCGATCGCTTATGGATGCGAGATTCCGCCAGAAGGCTGCAAATACCCCTGCGCCATCAGGTAATGGTACATGTAGTTTGCATAGACATCCGTCACCTTGTCGCCGGGATGGCCATCCGCCGGATTTGCCCATAATTGCCGGTTCGGAATGTTATGCAGCTCCTTATACACTTCCGGATAGAGATCCACATAAGGAATTCCCGCATTTTTCAGCAGCGGTTTCACCTGCTCGAAATATTGCTCCAGCCAGGGGTTATGATTTTCGGGTGTCATAACAAACAGCACCCGCATGTGATGAGCATTGCAATAGGCGACCATATCTTTTAACAGTTCCTGATAGTGCTTGAGATTCTCTGGAGCATAAACATCTTTCAGCCAGTTTTCATACCCATACCCGAAGAATGAATTGGCCGCATCGTTCACCAAATCCACCGTAAAGGAGATGGCGTTAGGGAACATATACTTGCTGACGGGTTGAACAAAAAATCTGTCAACAATGCCGCCGCTATAAATAAAGCATTTGATATTGCTGTCGTTCATGACCGGATCGTTGACGACGAAATCCACGATCAGAAGATCGAATTCATATTTGACGCCATCCGATTTGAGGAATTGGTATTCATCCAGCGTCGACCAGCCGGGTTTTCCCCAGTTAAAGATTTCATATCGACCGCCATTCTGGTTCAGCATGTGTTCCAGCTTATGCGTCCATATCATGTGATCCTTGACGCCAACCCCCCAGATGAACGAGTCTCCCAGAACAGCGATACGGGTAACGCCAGGAGGTTTTTGAAACCGGTAGTTCTTATCGTTAAACCCGTACATGTTTTGTTTGGCGTTGACCTCATGGCGTTCGTTGATGTGCATGTTCAGCATTTTTTGCTGATAGGGAATCCACAGAGGCGCTTCCACGTTCAGATTGGATTTCATATGATCCAGGGTGAATTCTAAAATACAAAATGAAAAAAAAACCGATCCCAGAACCAGCAGCAAATTTTGCAATATGACTTTCTTGTAGCGAAAAAACAGATATCCCAGAATTATCAGAAAAATATCCAAAATGACCATAAAAATCTGTTTTTGGATTTCGGCGAACTTGATACTTCCATGAGATAAATATTTGATGACCCATTCGTTGAGTACAACGCCGGCAGCCATCAATAAAACACCCAGTGCTTGACAGAAACGGTTCATAGCATGTCCTTCAAAAATTACACATAGCGTGGGTATTAAAACAATGTATAAATAAACGGCGCCAGCACAGATCCACTCGAAAACAGGAGCAATCCTCCAAAAAACAGCATCATCAGAATGATCGGAAGCAGCCAGTATTTTTTACGTACGCGCATAAATCCCCAGATGTCGGACAGAATATTCATGTTTTCTCCTAACACTCTATGTTAACAAATTACGCTAATAAGGATTGTTTAAATCATCCGCTGAAAACGTGTGATCGCGCAGGGTGAAAACCGATGATTCCGACTGTTTCCATGCCCTGAGCTTGAGAGGATCCGCCCCTCCATGTTTTCTTGCAAAACCGACCGGCGTTACAATTCCCCAGAAAATGATGGTGAGTACGATACGGTTGGTGACATTTCCCACCCCCACAGTGACATACTGCCACAATATCGATACGGGCTTGAATAGCGACGGAAATGTCATCGCCAATACCTGTATCAGCATTGCCGGCAGT
The DNA here is from genome assembly GCA_001443525.1 of Desulfobacteraceae bacterium RAAP-1. Taxonomy (GTDB): domain Bacteria; phylum Desulfobacterota; class Desulfobacteria; order Desulfobacterales; family Desulfatirhabdiaceae; genus RAAP-1. The sequence continues at coordinate 12,662 of LKPX01000063.1, forward strand.
ATCAACACCGGTCTTTCATGTAAATAGGCTATGAGCAGAAGGATACAACCGATCAAAAGGCCCGTGTCTTTGGCGTATTCTCGGGTTGGTGTATTTTTTGATTTTGTCATATGCTCGATTTCTCGAAAAATAGTTTTTGATATACGCAAATAAATACTACTTTAAGTATGCGAGAATAGGGTTATTAGGTTGCATATTCAATTCAAAAAACCCGACTCGATTATTTGGTGCGCAAACAGGTAATGCGCCCGCTCATTCCAATGCCCGTCATTATATTGAGGATACTCGAAAAACAGTTTGTTTGCAGCGTAATCTTGCACAAAGATCGGTTGCATGTCGATAACCGGATAGCTGAGCTCGTGTGCCTTGAAGAGAACGTATTTTCTCATATGAGAAAAAAAACTTCCATCAGCGTTCCTCAAATTCTCGGCATCATAAAGCTGTGGCCTCATGCCATCTATTCCGATCAAAATATTCTTTCTGGGAACTCCACAAGCGTCTTCCAGTATCTTAAAGAATGCATCTACCGCCATTTTGGAGTCAGCTTCACGGCGAGGATCCGCACTGGCACTCGTCTGCCCCACATACTCAGGATTCCGTCCGGAAATGGTGTCCTTTATGCGCGTCCATACCAAGTTCAAACGGGAGCGGACCTGCAGGTTCATATTGATATACATGAATAGCGCTGATTTTCTGAGTATCTTTTTAAGAAGTCCGACTTCATAGTCAACCCGCTTTAACGTAAGACCGCCCGCTGGATTCCTGACAAAGTAATGGTAACCCGCTTCGACGCCGTATGAGGACAAGCTTTCATCAAAATCGTTACCAACCAGAAGAAACACGTAATGATCGGGATGAAACTTCTTCTTAGCATATTTCGCATAGGACAGATAAGAACTCATCTGGGCGCCGGAGGCGGCAAATGCATAAAAACGACGCTTGCCCTGGAATTCAGCGTTTAGTCGAGCTACAACCGTCTGAGTTTGATTCACCATGGCCGCCTCGATAAAACTATCGCCGATTACGGCCGTCAGAGGGGTATTCGACAATGGAACATAGTCAATTGTGCTGATAAAACCATAGTTATTGGATTTCAAGTGGTTTACTAAGCAAAAATTCCAATTCTCGGACCAAGTAAACGAACGGTTTGGCTCAAACCGTCGAATGGGACTTCCCTCGTTTACCGGCAGCCACTCCATGCCCTCATGGACAGGTAGAATGCGAAAAACAACCTCCAGCAGAATTCCAATTGCCAAGTAAAGAATGCCTAATAATAAGATTTCTCTGCATAGCCTCTTCATTTTTTCCTTAAGCACAGGAGGAAGCCTGTTTCTTTTATAATCAAAAAAATGCCCATTTATCCCATAATCACGAGGAAAATATCCAAACGGCCTTAAAAATCTGTCTCTGGATTTCGGCGAACTTGACACTTCCATGAGACAAATAATTGATGGTGTTATGACAACGTTTTATGGTTTCATAAAAAAACGTCAATGTTAACCCTACAACGACAATTACATCGTAACATCTTGTAAACATAACTGATTTATTGTCAAAAGAAGATATTGGTTTTGATAGAAAAACCACGTCTTTGTTATTTGATATCAACATGTTATAACAGTTTGTAATTAAACGTATTTATTAAATATTGAATTTATAGCAAATATTTGCAATTACCTTGATCTTTTTCGATAATTTCCCCCATTGTAGGGATAAGGCATCTTCAATAAAATGGTTGAACGGTTTTATCGGCAAACAATTCCGGAAAGACAGATATCATGGCTACTTTGGAAACCGTTTCGAGATCGCCTGCAAAACGGTTCAACGCCAGAGGGTGACTTCTGTTCAGGTAATTGATGCCGAAATTTGAAGAAAATCCAAGATCATATCCACAAGTTCTACAAACATCCAGAATCGAGGCGGGTATGAATTCATGACGGCCGAACGGATATGAAATTGTATTGACAGCCTGTCCTGTAGCATCTTCCAAAAGTTGCTTTGATAGCGTCAGTTCTTCCCTGTGCTGCTCGCTATTCAGTAATGTAAGCGCCTGGTGGGTATGGGTATGAGAGCCGATGATCATCTGGTTCTCGGCCATCTCACGAATCTGGACGGGGCTCATCACCTCCTTGCCCTGAATGTCGTCTGAAGGAATATCTACTTCACATGCTTCGGATATTAACTGGATGATATCGTGAACCTGTTTTCGTTTGGAATGTTTCATCCGATTCTGAAAATCGGCAATGGTATGAATGCGATTGTCCTTTAAATCATAATGGCGATCCTGAACGACGATAGACGGCTTCCGGCAGCGTTTTAGCAGATATGCCGCCACATCCCACCAGCGAAGCTTTCGATCCCAAACCATTTCGGTGCAAATAAAAAAGAAAGCCGGTATTTCCAGCGCTTTGAGAATGGGATAAGCCACTGTGTAATTATCGTAATATCCGTCATCGAAAGTCACGGCAACCAGTGGGTATCCCCTGTGATGATGGGGCGCCTCAAGAACTTCGGCGATATCTTTGCCGGACAGAATCCGGGCATGACGTTTCAGCCACTTCATCTGTCGGGCAAACTGTTCCTCATCCGCCGAAAAAACACCGTCATCAAACAGCGTTTCCGGCGCATTCCGCGGACGGATGCGGTGATAATTGAAAACAATCAGTTTATTGCTGTCTGCAAAACGGCTCAGAACGTTCGTTGCACGGGTCTTGAACATCACATCAGACAGCATTTCTCGCTTTCCTGTCATACAATTCCTTATTTTTTATTGTGATACGGATGCGCGCCAAAAACTTCAGGCCGACATCTGCGCCCGAATCTGCTGAATAACCTGCTGCGGAGCCGCATACGCCGGATTGATGGAGATGGCCTTTCGAGCGAATTGCTCCGCTTCCGCATATCTGGAAAGCCCCAGATATGTTTCGGCCAGTCCGCAATACAGGTCTGGATACAGGAGATTGAAGCGCTCCAGAGCACCCCCCTGCTCCGCGGCTTCCACGAAACGCCCCTGTTCCTTCAACAGATTGAACAGATGCAGTCGGGCTTTGACGTAATTGGGATTCAGCCGGAGAGATTCTTTGAAGCAGCGTTCGGCGTCATCACGCTGTCCGAGTTTTTTGTAAAGCACTCCCAGCATGTAATGGATGTCCGAATATTCCGGAAAAGTCTCCCGGTATTCCAGAAACAGGGGGAGCAGCGCCTTCAAACTGTCTGAGGAAAAGCCTTCCTTCTCGACAATGGCCATGATATCCGACAAATTCGGACTGATGTTGAGATGGGACACAAAACCACCAATCAGTTCACTCATTGTGTCCGCGCCGCCAGTGTAAGAGGTGAACAGCAACGTCAGTTCATCGGATGTTTCCGGATGCATCTCCAGAATGGACTGCCCGGTTGTAACAAGCGCTTCCAGCTCGGAATCCGACGGATTCAGTTTGCGGATACGCTCCAGCATATCCAGCGCCAGACGATATTGCCGCTGCTGACAATACAGAATTCCCAGTTTTAAAACGGCATCAATATAAGCGGGATTGACGGCAATGGCTTTTTCAAGACATTCAACCGCCAGAGAGATTTCTTTGCGGGCGGCATAGACCATTCCCAAATAATAATGAACATCGGCAAACGATGGCCGTTTATCGAGAATGAAGCGGAAATTTTTTTCGGCGTTGTCATAATCACCGGAAATCGCCTGGCATATACCCAGCTTGATTCTGGCTTCCGTGTAGTCGGGGTTGAAGCGGACAGCCTCCTGCAGACTGCGGATCGCATCGCCGATTTTTCCCCGTCCCAGGTGAATGATCCCCAGACGATAATAAGCATCCGCATAGGTGGGATGTATTTCCATCATCTTGATTTGATGCGCCGCCGCCGAATCCCAGGTAAATATCTCCGGAAGGATGGTGAGCAGTGATACGGTCGCCACCTTTTCGAGAAGCCGCGCTATTCGTTTGACTGTATAGGGGCGAATGCCTTTCCAGTCATTGACGCCAGTGTTGGTGGTAAACCCCAGCAAATAGCCGCTGGATGCCGCAAACTGAGCGGTTTCGGCAGTGATGTAACGGGATTCGCCCACCGGATAGGATATGGAAAACACCGGTCGGTGAATGTGCTTCTCGATAATGAGCTTGGATAAGATCATCTCCTCTTTTTGAGCACTGGGGCTGATCGTCGTCAGCACCCGGTGGGTATGCGTATGGGATCCGATGGCGATGTTGTGCGCCGCCATATCCTGAATTTGATCCCATGTCAGGATTTCCCGGTCCTGAATATCAGGCGCCGGCAGAGCGACTTCACAAATTTCTGAAAGTTCGGACGCCAGGTACTTGGTTTTCTCATACGGTTCCTGCTTCATCAGTTGCTGGAAATGCGAAATGGCCTCATTTTTCTGCGGCCCCAGAGAAAATTGACGCCCGTTGAACATAATGAAAGGCTTGTCACAGCGTTTGATCAGATACGCAATAACATCCCACCATGACAACTGCCGGCTGTCAATCATATGGGTGGCAACGAACAAAATGGCCGGTGTTTCATAAGCCCGCAATATCGGGTAGGCAAGTGTGTAGTTATCGCGATATCCGTCATCGAACGTGATTACCACACAGGGGCGGGAGGTTTGCGGGTGAGAAAACTCCCCATGCTGACAGCAATCCATCAGATCGCTTTCGGATAGAACCAGGGTGTTGTATTTCAGCCATTTCACCTGACGCTCAAATTCATCTGCATCCAGGTTATAGACGCCGTCATCGAATTCCGTAGTAAAACCAGGATCGTGGGGCCGGATGCGATGATAGTTCAGCACGATCAACTTGTTTCGCATGGGCAGCCGCTTGAACAGATTGACCAGTCTGGAATTGAACAGAATATCCGCCAGAAGCTCTTTTTTACCTTTCATGGTATCCAACTTCCCTTCAATCTGGATGGTTGCGTAAAGAAACAAGCCGCTCGTGAAAAAAGCGTTTCAGCCCAATAATCATCGGCGCCGGATCGCTGACAGACGCACAGGCAAAAACTGGTTTCTCCTGAAACAGATTCGGGATATCCGACATGGAAAAGATACGCCTGCGCAGCCTGCCCAGACAATAATGCAATTCGCTGATGTCATCCATCCAGAGAATGCCTTCAGCGGCAGGTGCAAGAGGCTCCGGGTTTCTCCCGGTCATCTCCAGATATGCCAGGTACTCCATATGAACCCCACAGGTTTTTGCCAAGAGCGTTTGTGTGACCGACCGGGTATTGATTTCAATCATCTTGTACTGACCATCCCGGGGATCACGTTTGAATTCGGCCTCCGCCAACCCATGATAGCCGATATCCTTCAAAAATTGGATGGCTGTCTGGATCGGTGCAGGACGGTTGATACTCCGGCAAATGGTGCCGATTCCGAAATCTTTCGGAAGTTGCCTGATTTTGTCGTAGCCGCAGATGCCCAATGGTTCGGACTGCCTGTTGAAGTATAAATAAACAAGAAACAGCGAATCTCCGGGTATGATTTCCTGCAAAAAATAGTCCTGTTTGGCATCATGAAGTAATTGTAACGCTGCCTCAAACTCGGGGAGTGAGTGAACGACAAAAACCTTGTTGTGAAACCGCCGAATGAATTCATGCGAATACGCCGCTTTGACAACAAACGGATAAACGATACGAGCGGCCATATGCCTTGCTTCGTCAATGGATTCTGGAAACCAGGAACGGGGGTATGGGATATTCCGGAGTGACATTTCCAGAAAGAACCGTTTCTTGTTAACCAGAAGCTCGACGGCATCCGGATGCGCCTGCGGAATCCGGTAATAAGGTTCAAGCAGATCTCGGTGCCGGGAAAATGCCAGGACTTCCGCATCTCCGGTCGGCAGCAGCATGGGACTGTGATCGAGATGTCGCCCGTATTCGACAAGAAAGTTGACGAATGCATCTTCGGAACACCAGATATCCGGACAACGCAGACGCTTTGACACGAAACGGGAATACCGCGTCATGCTGTGGGCGTCAACGTCCAGAAGCGTTATGGGAATGCCTTTTTCTCCCAGGCCTCGAATCACGCCAAGATTATTGATATTGTGAACACCGGAGATGATGACGGATTCCATATGATTTTATACCCAGACCATCAAAATTGAATTGGCACAGAAGATATGAGTTCGATAGAAAATCATACCACACCACCGGCATTCAGTAATCCCAGCATCAATCCCTTTATCCACTTCAAATTCTTTTCGACCTTGAACCTTAAAAGCGGCTTTTGCACCCTGACCCATATCAGGCGGTTATGATGCGTCGCCAGTCTCATTTTATAGGCGGTATCGCCGCCCATAAAATCGTAGATGTTGTTTCCCGCGGCGACATTGTGGCGGACAGCTTCCACATGAATCATAAAACCGGGCTTCACCTGTTTGTCCAGACGGTAATTGATACCGCTCTGATAGAAATATACGTGATTCCGGTAAACGAAATTGTACAGACACCCTAATGTCACATCACCGCACCGGACTTTGAGCAATTGTATTTCCCCGTAATCGAACCGTTTTTCGATCAGTCTTTCATGAAACCGATACAGATAATCCGTACAAAAAGCGCCAGGCGTCCCCCGTTCTGACCATAAGGAGTGAGGCGTACTGATGATGGTACGACGCAACGACGAAGGATGCAGCGCTGGCAGCATGCGGACTTTTTACGAAGTCGTCCGAATTTCGACTTTTTACGAGGGCATCAATAGTTGATCAATGCAAAAAATTGGACCATCGAGTATCTCGTTTTTGCGACAGAAAACGCCATGCGGGTTCCGCTTCCGGGAGTTCCTTTCCGACTGAACATGTGAATTCATGAAACAGAAGATGTCCATGAGCATTGGGCCATCGGTCATGTCCCAATAACATGGCCTTTGACTCCCGATGGCGGGTTTCGATTTCAGCAAGACTCCAGCATGTATTGATAAACATAGTTCCATCGGCATCACATAAATCCACTTCACTTCCGTTGGTGTAGTAACAGAGATCTCTACGGATACGCCGCATCTCCAAATAAACAGCCGTTTCCAGCTTATGACCGACATCCCGAGCTGAATTTGCTTTGAAGGCAGCCACCAGACCCGTATCTATGACATGCAGTTTCTTGGGATTGTGAGCCTGCTTGCGCACGGATTGCTCCTGCTTGGGCACAAGGAATACAAGAAATGCATCTTCCAGATAGCCCAGATATTCGAACAGGGTATTTTTGGAAATGTTAAACCCAAGCGATTTGAAATCCCGATGTAACTTACTGACATTCAGCAGGCTGGCTGTGTTACGAAAAACATGCCGTAACAATTCGCGCATCAGTCTCTCGTTGCGTACTCCATATCGTTCAACCACATCACGATAAAACATGAGAGAAGCATATTCCTCCAGAATGAGAGGACGCAGCGTTTCATCAGCTATAACAATTTCCGGAAAGCCGCCCCAGGCAAGATAGGACTCCAATGCCCCGCTGACAACGCTTTCGTTTTCAGCGCTATGGGAAATCACCTCAATACCACGAAAGTTCAAAACCTCCCGAAAGCTGAGTGGAAACACCTCCAACGTGATGCTGCGGCCCCTCAGCGCAGTCGCCATATCCCGGGTGAGCAGTTGAGAGGATGATCCAGTGACAAATACCTCGACATCCTCAGTGTCCTGAATGCGGCGTACCCACCGCTCCCAGCCAGACACGTTTTGCACTTCATCGAGAAATATAAAAACCCGTTGATTCAGCATTTCTGGATATAACTCCCTCAAACACCGCAACACCAGATCCAGCTCTGTGGCAAGTATAGGATGCAGCCGATCATCTTCGAAATTCAGGTAAACGATACGACGGCGGTCAACTCCCTGCTCCATCAGTCGGTGAATGGTGTCAAAAAAAAGAAATGTTTTTCCGGAACGCCTGACACCTGCCAATCCGATAACCTTACCGGTTCCTGTCGGTAGAATGAGTTCACGCGGGCGGATGAAAGGCAAAGACCGCTCAACAAACTGCCGAAGAACATATTTGAGATTGTCACTGTTCATAAGGACAACTTAAACAATGTCATCTCTTTATGCAAGGACGAAATCAATGCCATTGAAGATAATAGGGCTGGTTCTATACTCTAAGCGGTTGCAAACTGCGTTTTCCTTAAACTCCCTCCCCCAGCGGAGGAGGGTTGGGGTGGGGGTATAAAAGCGCAATTTGAAACCGCTTGCAGTATAACTTCGCCCAATAATAATCATCTGGTAAATATACAATCAGAATTCAATTAAATATCAGAATGTTAAAATATTACCATATAAAATTCGTAAATGTAATGGGCGAGATTAGAACCAAGCCACCATCATAAATATTGTCCGAACTTTGGAGGCCCCCTATAGTCGCTGTTTTATCTTGCGTAATAACGGTATGATATTTTTTTCCAGCCAGATTTCAGTCATCGCCCTGAAATTTCCTGGCATTGCCATCTGAAATAAAATGTGTGTATCCTTGACCCTTCCCCACTTGAATTTATAAGCATCACTCTCTTTCTGAAAATCAATCACAGCGGAGCGATCCATGTCCAAAAGCCATTTTACTGCAAACCAGCTCAATACAGTTCCAGAGGAATAGCTTTTATGATCTTCTCGATATGCAGTTTTCAATAAGCAGGCATATGCACCATTGACTGCGTAAAATGATGTTGCAATAGGGAGATAGCCCTCAGGAATAAACTGTTTAGCATCTATGGCAGATTCCGGAGAAGAAATATAAATATCGGGGGGAACTCCCATTCAGTACATCAGGTCTGAAATATAAAGTAAACAGACGCAGTTTGCCTTTTTCAAGCAGGTATTCCGCCAGCTTGCGATGAAAGTTCGGGTCACATTCAGGCTCTTTCCAGCTATGCTGAAATACCTCATAGTAATGATCTATTGCCAACTGTACATTTTGTCCCGAGTTGTGTGTCAGAACTATTTTAAAATTGCCCTCTCGATTCATTTTATTGATAGATCTTCGAATCTGCTGCTTAAGATTTTTCCCAAGCCGATACCAGTAATCTTTCGCATACATTCCTGATTCAAAATCATATATCAGATCAGCATATTGTTCAGAAGTTCGGATGATACAATTCTTTCGTTTTTGAAAAGCCTGATTCAATGTCGCCAGAAAAATATTTGAAGCAGGCATGTCTTCAAAGTGGATCATGTCCCACCGCTCACGATGCGTAAACAGGTATTTGGCCAAGCTTTCCGCCGCATCAGCCTCCCATCCCCTCAAAACGATCCCCCCGCGGTAAGCCGAGTAATGGATAGTAACATGAATAAGAGTGATGAATTTGGAGGATATGGAAATCTCACTATAGCCTATTTCATATGACTTGATATCTTTTTACGCGCTTTATCAAGCATTTTCATCGATTTTCAGCAGAAAATTTATTTCAAGTCATGTGAAAAATGCTATAACTCATATGGATTCAAACCCTTCAACCATAATTTTCCGGCTTGATACATCTCATGAAAGTCATAAAGACTGATATCACCAGGGCCATGCGGTCTTCCATACCCTAAAATTCCTACCATAAAAGCAACAGTGATTGCCGCAAGAATCATCAATGAATTGAACACTGGGACAATGACGTTTCGATTGTTCATAGATACCCCGTAAGCTATGGCCAACATCTTTTCGAGATCGCCTTTAAAACCAAACTGTAACGCATCATAGAAAATCATGTTACGCCAGCAGCATTCAGTAATCCCAGCATCAATCCCTTTATCC